>NZ_CBFIEP010000118.1:0-5019 GCF_965661635.1 Pseudemcibacter sp.
CGAAACAAAATTAAACTAAAAACAATGGCCAAACGAAAACGCTTGCACATTAAAGCTATGGCCGCATAATATTAACAGATGGAGCAGAATACTCTCTTATTATAAAGACTTAAAAACCCAACTTTCCCTGATGACGTACACGGCCTTTGGACCCATCTTGGATTTATTAATGATTTAGTCCGGGTTATATCTGAGAGCCATAACAAAATACGGAAATAGAATGATGATAGAAAAAATTAGTCAAATACTTTTAGTCACATGGATAATCATTCTTGGAACATCGTCCAGTTATGCTGAAAATAAAAAATGGAATTTTCTTATTATTGTTGTTGATGATTTAGGACAAATGGATATATCTCCAAATAATCCAGAAACTTTTTATCAAACACCCAATCTTGAAAAGCTCGCCTCACAGAGTGTAAGGTTTAGTCAAAATTATTCTGCCAGCCCCGTTTGTAGTCCCGCGAGACTAGCTTTAATGACAGGCAGACATCCCGCACGCTTAAATGCAACAGATTGGTTTCATATGGAAGAAGGTCAAGGCCGCGCTGAAACATATGTTTGGGGTAAAGATATTCAACATATGCCGATTAGTGAGGTTACTTTAGCAGAGGCATTAAAGCCTAAAGGATATAAAAGCGCCTTCATTGGAAAATGGCATTTAGGACATGATGAAAAATTTTGGCCCGAGCATCAGGGTTTTGATATTAACATAGGTGGCTTTTGGAGCGGTTCACCACGTGGTTTTAATGAAGAATTAGGTGAAGGATATTTTGCCCCGCATAATAATCCAAGGATGAAAGACGGAGCAGACGGAGAATATTTAACGGAAAGATTAAGCAACGAAGCGATAAATATAATTAATAACTTTAGTCGATCGGATAACCCTTTCTTGATGGTGCTTTCTTATTATACTGTTCATGTGCCATTAAATGCACCAAAAGACACAATCAATAAGTATGATGAAATTGCGGAAAATAAAAATCTTACCCGACTATTTACCGAAGAAGAGCAGGTATGGCCGACTGAAGAGATCAGAACAGTAAGAATTAATCAAACACATTCAACATATGCCGCAATGGTTGAACATATGGATGCGAATATAGGTCGCGTCTTAAATAAATTAGAAACAACTGGTTTATCGGAAAATACTATTGTTTTTTTTACATCTGATAATGGCGGATTATCAACTTCTGAGGGCTCTCCTACCAGTAACTTGCCTTTTCGTGGAGGAAAAGGTTGGGTTTATGAAGGAGGTATAAGGGTGCCATTTCTAGTGCGATGGCCAGATGTAGGAAAAGCCGGAATTGAAAATTCTTCGGTTGTAACCGGACTTGATATATTTCCAACTATTATGGAAATAACAGGAATAGAGACAGGCACTTTAGATGGAAATAGCATTGTTTCAAAATTAAAAGGCAATACTCAACTAACTGAGAAACCCGCTTTTTGGCATTATCCACATTATAGCAATCAAGGTGGCATGCCTGCTTCAGCCGTTAGATTAGGCGATTATAAATATATACTGCGGCTAGAAGATGGGCGACACCACTTATATAATTTGAAATTAGATCCTGAAGAAAAAAATGATATAGCCGCTGCACAGCCACAGAAAACAGCTGAAATGAAAAAAATGTTACTTTCCTGGTATAAAGACGTAGATGCCGAATTTCTGAGAGAGAAAGACGGCAATATTCCTTGGAAGCCTGAAAAGCAATTAATCAGATGACAATATAACGCCGTTTGCATCAATATAGCTCTGCCATTCCATTTTGAGTTCTTCTAGTTTCTCAGGCATCTCATTACTTAATTCTGTTCTTTCGCCGGGATCATTTTTCACGTTGAATAATTCCCAGTCACCGGTTCCAAATCGCGCCGGGAGTTTAATGATTTTCCAATCCCCTTTACGAACAGCTATACGCCCATCCAATTCCCAAATGACCGTATCATCTGCGGTATGGATATAATCTGCTTCGCCTTTTAGATATGGTACAATCGACTTACCGATATGCGGATGCGCCGTTTTTCCTTGATATGATCCGTCAAATGGCTCTGCTCCAGCGAGGTCAAGAAATGTTGGTGCAAGGTCAAGTACCGTCATAAATTGATCACTGAACTCACCTTTAAGCGTATCCGTTTTACCTTTATAATTAATGATACCTGGAACTTTTATGCCGCCCTCTGCAGAAAAGCCTTTAAACATTCTGGAAGGTGCGGTTCCAGCCTGTGCCCAATGCGGCCCATAATAGACATATGAATTTTCTTTACCCATATTTTCATATGAATTATCAAATTCCGTATCAATCCAATCTTGTGGAAATGCTTTATTCATTCCCGGTCCAAAACCTGCCGCTCCATTATCAGACATGAAAATAATGATCGTGTTATCACGTTCACCTGTTTCTTCCAGATAATTCAAAACACGCCCAATGTGATAATCCATGTTATCAACCATCGCCGCATAAATTTCCATTTCACGGGCTTCTATTTTCTTTTGCTCTTCTGATAAATTTTCCCAATTTTCGCTTTCAGGATAAACAAGGTCTGACACGACCGTATCGCTTTTTGTAATACCCATATTTTTTAAAGCACTAAGGCGTTTTTCTGTTAAGTCTTGATATCCGGCATCATATTTACCTTTATATTTATCAATATAATCTGCAGGTGCCTGAAGTGGCCAATGTGGTGCGGTATAAGCTAAATATGCAAAGAAGGGTTTTCCGTCCTCTCTATCGCTTTCAATATAATTGATGATCTTATCGGTATAAAATTCACTTGAGAAAAAATCATCCGGCAATTCAACACGCTTACCATTTTCCCTATACCAAGAGGTATCATGATCAATTGTCATGGGTTTATCATCAAAATGATGCCCACCGCCTTGAAGGAGCGAGAAAGATCTTTCAAAACCCCTTGCATATGCCGACTGGTCATCCTCATATCCAAGATGCCATTTACCAGTCATATAGGTATGGTACCCCGCATCCTTTAGTAATGTAGAAATGGAAACGACATCTTTATTCATATAACCTTCGTAACCGGGCTGACCTAGCTGTTTTGGGGATTGATCATTATACATTGTCCCCATTCCTGCTTTATGACTTGTCGTGCCACTAAGTAACATAGAACGCGTAGGCGAGCATGCAGAAGCCGCATATAAATTACTCATTTTTAAGCCGTCTGCTGCAAGCGCATCTAGGTTCGGTGTTGATATTTCGCCGCCAAAGGGGGCAATATCTGAATATCCTAAATCGTCAGCCAGAATTAAAAGAATATTTGGCCTATCATCCACACTGTTTGCTTCTACATTTTTTGCATCTTGTTCTGCGCACCCAGCGACAAGCAATAATGAAGTCAGATATATAGATATTCTTTTCATTTCATTCCCTTTATAATTTTTATTTTATTCTATTCTAATATCATATTATAGTATTTAACTTAAGTGATTTAATAAAAAAGGTGACACCGTGAATTTAATCAGCAAATTTTTTAATGTTTCTAAAATAACGTTATTGTTCACTTTAATTATGCCTATTGATTTAATAGCACAGTCACAAAACGATGATCTATTACCAAAAAGGCCAAACATCATCATTTTTTATGTAGATGATCTTGGCTATGGCGATATTGGCGTTAATGGCGCCAAAAATGTCACCACCCCTAATATTGATCAACTAGCAGCAGAAGGTATTAATTTTAAAGATGCCCATAGCACGGCAGCCACCTGTACACCGTCGCGCTATGCATTACTCACTGGTGAACATGGGTTTCGTATCAACAGCGATATATTAGAAGGTGACGCTCCAGCAATAATAAAACCGGGAAAACCTACCCTTCCGTCTATGCTTCAGGGGCAAGGATATAAAACCGCTGTTATAGGCAAATGGCACTTGGGGTTTGGTGATGGGAATATTAACTGGAATAGCAAGGTATCAACAGGACCACTTGAAATAGGTTTTGATTATAGTTTTCTTATGCCGATCACTGGTGATCGGGTACCAAGCGTCTTCCTTGAAAATCATCATGTCGTCAATCTAGATCATGAAGACCCGATTGAAGTAAATTATCTAAAAAAGATCGGCAATAGGCCCCATGGTGATGAACGTCCTGATTTGGTAAGATATCAGGCAGATGAGCAACATAATGATACTATTATAAATGGTGTTCCCAGAATAGGATCAATGAGTGGCGGAGAAGATGCACTCTGGAATGACGAAGATATTCCAGAAATTTTTAATCACAAAGCCATAGAGTTTATGCGATCTAACCGTGATGAACCCTTTTTTCTCTTTTATTCATTTCATGATATCCACGTCCCGCGCCTCCCTCACCAGGATTTCTCAGGTAAAACTAATATGGGCCCACGTGGAGATGCCATTGCCCAAGTTGACTGGGTCGTAGGGAAAATTTTAAAAGAAATTAAATATCTTGGCGTTGATCAAAATACATTGGTCATATTTACAAGTGATAACGGTCCAGTGTTAAACGATGGATATAATGACGGCGCAGATCAACTTTTAAACGGGCATAAACCCGGCGGCGAATTTCGTGGCGGCAAATATAGCGCTTATGAAGCAGGAACCAGAATGCCAACAATTTTTCGTTGGAATAACCAAATCAATACCGGTGAAAGCGACGCCTTATTATCTCAGGTCGACTTTTATGCCTCAATTGCTGAACTATTAGGGATAGAACTTTCAGAAACTGAAGCCATAGATAGTTTAAATATGCTACCCGCATTTTTAGGGACAGCTGAGATGGGAAGAAATTACATCATTGAAGAATCGGTTGCCACCCTTTCACTTAGGATGGGACAGTGGAAATATATTGCCCCATCTTCAGAAAGTTCAAGAAACCGTAATGAATGGGTAAAAACGGATAAAAATATCGAGGGCGGGTTTTCTTCCAATGAGCAACTTTATAATCTTGAAAACGATGCTGGCGAATTAAGGAATATTGCTGCTGAATATCCTTCAATCATTATAACAATGAGAAATAAATTAAACGAATTAAGAGATA
>NZ_CBFIEP010000119.1:0-4362 GCF_965661635.1 Pseudemcibacter sp.
AAACACAATTTTCCCACACTTATCTTCAATGCTCATCTTTAACATTAAAATATGTCTAATCAGTAACTACGAAAGAATAACATGCGTCTTTTAGTCATTACCCTTCTATTAGCTCTATCAACATCCCTCTCAATCGCACAAACCTCACTTGACGAATTAATCGCCCTTTCAAATGATGGTGATGGTGCAGCCACCTATAACGCAGCAAAAATGCTTCATGACGGCAATCAGGTTGAGCGGGATATCCCGCGCGCCATTGAATTATATAAAAAAGCTGCCGCGGAAAATTATTATCCCGCCGGTTTACCGCTAGGACGCATATATTCTTCGCAAATGGTATTTGAAATAGATATGGATTATACAAAAGAGATGCTTCAATTTGCCTCATCTGATCCGCAAGGTGGCAATCACGTTAAGGATGCTGCCTATTTCCTCGCGCAAATTTATATTGGTGATAAAGCGGGCAACAGAACCATTTATAAATGGTTAGAACTTGCCGCAGATAATGGTCATCCGGGTGCCGCTGCTGATGTTGGTTATCAATATTTTAGCGGTCAGAAATTAAGAAAAGACCCTACTAAGGCCTATAAATATAGCGGTATGGCCGCAAATCTTGGGCATGGTGCATCGCAATATAATTTTGCCGTAATGCATAACCAAGGTGCCGGAACCGCCAAAGACAACGTCGCCGCCCTCACCTGGTTTATGGTTGCAGCAGATACCGATAAAAGGTTTGATAACGGAACAGTAGAAAAATTTGAAAATGGCCTCACGGCGTCACAAGTTGCCAAAGCAAAAAGAGACGCCAAAGAAATTATCGCACGCTTCAGATAACCCTTAAATTTGCTTAAATTTAAAAGCTGATATAATGTTATTCCCAAAATAAGGGGAGTAAATAATGACCTGGATAAAAACAGTACCTTATGAGCAAGCAACAGGGAAGTTAAAGAAACTTTATGACCGTGTAAAAGGGCCGGATGATAATGTTGATAACATTATGATGGCACATTCACTTAGACCCCATAGCATGGAAGCACACATGGCCATATATAAACGTGTGCTTCATCATACGGGCAACACGATACCAAAGGCATTTCTTGAATGTATAGGTGTTTATGTATCGATCTTAAACAAATGTCATTATTGCGTTGAACATCATTATGCGGGCATGGCCCGCCTCCTTAAAGAAGAAGGATATGAAGAAGAACGCACACTTGAAATACGTGCCGCACTTGAAATTCATAATCCTAAACGTGCCTTTGATGATAAACATGCCTTGATGCTAAAATATGCAAGATTTTTGACTCAAACCCCATCAGAACTAACCGAACACATCATAGAAAAGATGCGTAAGAATGGTATAGATGACGGTGAAATCCTCGAAATCAATCAAGTTGTTAGCTATTTTAATTATGCAAACCGAACTGTTCTTGGTCTCGGAATTAATACAGATGGCGATATTATCGGCCTAAGTCCCAATAATTCAGATAATGAAGACGACTGGTCACATAAATAATTTATGTGACCAGGAGAACGACTAGGCAGGGTCGCGTGCATAATTGCACGAAAGCAAAGCGTGAGCGCTTGCGATTGAAGTTAATAAAAATTTTTGGTCACATAAATAAAACTAAGTTTCACAGAAGATTAGGGGTATGAGTGTGTGTGGAGGGGATTATGCCCCTAACCTTCTGTAACGTATATATAGAAACTCAACTGAGTTATTGCTAATTTGATGCGAATCATTCTTAACAACTACCATTATTAATAATGATTATTAATTGCATTGCAAGCAGTAAATTACTTTATTCGCCTTCCCGTCATTAAAAACGAAAAAAAAGCACCGGCAAAGAAGCTGGTACTGGCCAAGAATAAACCAAGCCCCATAATTGTATTTATAATTTCCCCACCAAGTACAAGCATAATAAGTGCAATGAATGAAACACTGGAAATCATCAAATATACATTTTTGGCTGGGGCTTTTTCCCGCCATATATAAAGCGCAACGTAAATAGGAACAATGAATACAATTATAATAAGATAGAATGCCATTTTAGATCATTTCTCTTTTCATCAATTGTTTTTCAACAACTGGAAATTCATGGAAATCTCTTTTAATACGAATTTCACTTAATATCTCAGGTTCCCGCTCGACATCATCACTAAGCACAATATCTAACTCGCTTTGATCTATGCGGCTAATATCTTCCCACCTTAATTCAAACAGCTTAAAGCGTCTTAATTCGGTAATGTAATCTTCACTAACGGCAATAGCATTCCCTGAAATCCAAGCCTTTAACAGCAATGAAAACGCGCCCATGTTCTTTAGATTTTCTGACTTATCCTTAAACCAATAATAATGAACTAAAAACCCACAAATGAAATAAAACAAAAGAATAGAAAGACATATACCAATGATATAGTGCCAATCAGAAGCATTAAAAAAATCCGGCATCCAATAACTTTGCGTAAAAAAACCGAACGTCAAAAGCATAGCAAGACCAGGTACTAAAAAATTTTCCCTAAACCGTAAAACCGGAGGCACTGTGAAAAAAAGCACAGCCCAAAACCATAAAATATCTTCTGACAAACGATTATCCCTTATAATTTATCATTATCTAATAGCATAAAATACCATCGGAAAAACTTAAAAATCCAAACCTTGTCTTGGTTTAAACATTTCAACATATAATTTTAATCCTAAAACCACATATTCCTTTGTTTTACCGTGCCTATACGCGAAATAATGATCTGTATCTCTCAATGACGCGACTTCTGTTAATAAGTGGATGATTGGGCCTACCCTAATACGCCTTTTCGTACATTAATCAAACCAATCTGCATATTGATTTTGAATTCTTGTTGATAACTCACCATCATTTTCAATCGGTTTACCTGCAAATACATCAATAAAGCCATCCCATTTCATTACTTTAACACCAATATCTTGGGTTATTAGCTGAAAAGCCTTTCGTATATATTCCGCCGCATAAAGTTCATATATTTCAAGATCTCCTTGAAGATATAACCCTAAAAGATGATCTCTTTTTAATTTTCTTTTCGTCTCTGGTGTTCCCGCATTAATTTCATCACGAATATCTTGTATCTGTTCACGGGTAATGCCCGGAAATTTTAGCGAAATACGCCCATTATTAGACCCCGTCTCCAACATTGCCACAATAGTCTTTTTCATCTCTTTTGATAATGTAATTTTCATTATTAAGCCTTTTATAATAATAATTTATTCTATTTTATTAAAGTTACGTTTTAGTAGCTTTTCACTTGTAAATGTTGTTTTCATCACTGATACAGATATTCAAAATATCGATATGTCTACACCAGGTGATCACCAAATTACACTAACTCTTGATGACCTAATAGACTTCACAGATGATGACAATATTCTAAAAATTCTCGGAGATTCGGGGGATAGTGTTATTTCAACTGGTGAAGGATGGGTTCAGGGGTCTGATCAGGTTATAGATAGTGAAACATATCACACCTATACCGCAGGCGGCGCCACCCTTCTCGTTGATGAAGATATCATACAAACAATATCTTAAAATTTAATCCGGTGAATATTCAAGAATATCACCCGGTTGACAGTCAAGATGACGGCATATGGCATCAAGGGTATTAAAGCGAATACCCTTGACCTTGCCGCTCTTTAATAGCGAAATATTTTGTACTGATATACCAACGACTTCAGCAAGTTCTTTTGATTTAATCTTACGCTTTGCAAGCATCACGTCTAAATTTACAATGATTGACATCTCTCTACTCCTTAGACGATCTGAGCATTATCTTGGGCAATAAGCACACTTTCCTTCAAAACCCAACTTACTGAGAAAATCACAAGCGATAAGAATATCAAGGATAGGTCATATGTGTTGAAGGACAGCTTTAATAACCTTTCACCAACTGGATTATTAATCGTTAAAATAACACCTATTAGTGTTTCCGCTGGTATGGATAAAAAAGCATATATAACAAGGTATTTTGCTGATTTATGAAATGCGTCACCGCCCTGCTCTGAAAACATATTTCCCTTAATTCCAAATTTAAAAAATTCTCTTAAGTGGTATATCGCCCCAATAACAAAAACAGTCAAAAATGCACTAACAAGGAACCCCATAGCCAATGATAATGTCGCAGGAGCATCAATTGGATAGGCCACCCGTTCATAAAACCCTAATGCCCTCGCCCCTTCAAAATCAATCCAACTCCAAATTAGAACCAAAGGGATACTTACCATTTGTAAATTGCAGAATGTGGCCATTCTTTTGGAAATGTGACGTACTTTTTCAATATTTGATATCATAATAAACCTCATCATTAATTTTAATCATTAATTAATTAATGATT
>NZ_CBFIEP010000120.1:0-25771 GCF_965661635.1 Pseudemcibacter sp.
ATCCAGCCCTCTTTTGCGTAATAATACAAATAGGAGCGGTATTGCGATAAAGGCAATTGGGGTTTTGATATAAAGACCCAGCACTAATAACGCTATGCTAAGATATAGCTGATAAATTTTTTCTGTTTTTATGTATTCAACGAAGAAATAAATCCCCCAAATTAAGAAGGCATAAGCGGGCACTTCTAACATTACGTGTCTTCCCCAGAATGTGATTTCAGGGGCGAGTACAAAGATTAAGGCAGTGCTGAATGAGGCAAATTGACTTAACCAGTTTCGAGCGAGGAAATATACCCCGACGGCACTAAATGTATAACAGACATATCCTGTTAGTAAGTCAGATTCCTGAGAAACTCCAAAAATGGCATAAAATGGGGCCAAGATAAATGAATATAACGGTGGATAAAATAGGATTGTTAAGGCTGGAAATTGTGAATAATAATTGTAAGCATAACCAACAGGATCATCAAATGGCAAATCTTTAAATAAATCCATAATGAATGCGCCATTTAATGCATGACGCGGTGAATCAGCCCAAGAAAAGGATCCATCCATCGGTGCGCCAAATATAAATAATGCGCCTATAATAATGCCTAACAAGACACAATAAATTGTGGATTGATGTTTGTTAAAGTTCATCATTCTATTTATAAATCCATTACAATTATAAAAAAACTAATGACGCATATTAACTTTAATTGATTAACATTATGTAACTAAATAATCTTTTTTATCTGTTTTAAAAATTCTTCGACTTCTTTAACTGAATTATAATGGCACATCGAAACGCGAATACAACTGTCCTGATTAAGAGGAATGAGAATGTTTCCTGAATAATGATCGTTTTTTCGAACATGGACGCGAATTCCAGCTTCTTTTAATGCGCTAACGATATCAATGGATGGCATATCTTTTACATAAAAAGAAACGAGACCTTTCCTGTTCGGGTTTTCATTGCCACCAATAATAGTCACATTTTCATAATCTTTTAGACCATTTTGTCCGCCAGTGCCATTGATCATGGCTTCGGTTATATCTTTTTCGTGCTGCATAACCGCTTTACCTGCTGCAACAAGGCGTTCTCTTAAAATTGCAGAGTTACTGAAATGTCCACCAAGCCAATCAAAGTAATTTACAACTTTTGTAAAGGTAGCATAAGCACCAGTATCACGGGTTCCAAGTTCCCAGTTTTCTTCGGGGCCACCAATAATTTGGTTATGGGGCAATTTTGCAAACCTTGGTGATATCCAAGCAATACCGTATCCATGCCGAGAAAAGACCTTATAAGGGGATATGACATACCCATCGATATTATAATCGTCTATGTCTAATGCGCCGTGTGCCGCTTGTTGTATGCCATCAACGATTATAAAACAATCCGGTGATACTTCGCGTATGGTCGATGCGATTGCTTTAACGTCCATTGCGACACCTGTAACGGGACTTGTATGCAGAATGGTTGCAACTTTGGTGTTTTCTGTCACCAGTTTACGGTAATCATCAGCTATTACATTTCCATTTTCATCGCTATGTGGAACATTGATATAATTTGCTTCAGCAACACCCGCCCATCTAATGCAGGCGCTTCTTGATGCAGGGTGCTCAACTGAGCTGCCGATTACATCACATCCTTTTGGTGCAGCTATAATCGCCGTACTGATTAAACGAAATAATAGTTCCGTCCCACTTTCACCAACAAAAACGGTTCCTTCTTTTGCGCCAAAAAAAGCGTGTGCATTTTCTTTGGCGGTGTTAATGACCTTTTGTAATTCGTGAGAGGCAGGATTATCGCGGCCTTGATTATCGGGTATTGCGGCATATTCCTTTGATTTTTCAACAACAGATTTTAACGTGAGTGCGCCGCCAGCGTTTTCAAAAAATATTCTTTTTCCTTGATATGGGCAGTGATCGACCAAATCAAAACGTTCACGGACACCATTCATTAATTCATCATTTAACATATGCTAATACCTTCTAAAATATATGTAATATACATACTCTTTAATAGATCACATATCAATCACATCAATGTGATTAATTGTAAGTGGCGTTTTATATGTATGTTGTTAATCTCACTTCGAAATTTAACAAACTTAAGGAGGGGATATATGTCAGAACAAACTGATTTATGCGAATATAAAGATAAACTTGAATGGTCTCTGTTCTTTATGAGATTGGGTGTTTTCATTGTAATGTTTGCCTGGACTGTTGATAAATTTACGGATCCGGGGCATGGCGCAGCAATTTTAAAAGGTTTTTACTTTATTGGTGGGGCTGGTGAGACTTTAGTGATGGTAATGGGTGTTGCTGAAATGATATTGATTTTAGCGTTTCTGGCTGGTGTCATGAAGAAATATACATATGGACTTGTGCTATTATTCCATGGCTTAACAACGTTTGCTTCATTTGATCGTTATATCCCACCAGACGTAACACTGACTTTCTTCGCTGCATGGCCAATGCTTGCGGCGTGTATTACGTTATTCTGGTTACGTGATCTCGATAAAAAGTTCGTGTTATCTAAATAAAATACTGTTCGTATTCGAACGCTTCTGTTCGAATATGAACACTTGATAAAGCGCTTAATTTCTTAAACGATTGAGAATTAAGCGCTTCTTCTTTGGCACAGTCTTTGCTTGTTTATTTAAAGATTTTTTCTTTTTATGGAAATAAGGAAGGGCACATGTTTAAAAGTTATCTAACCAGTACATTAAGAGATATATTCAATAATAAAGGATATAGCGCGATTAATATATTTGGTCTTGCTTTGGCGCTGGCGGCCAGCTGGCTGATCAGCTTATTTGTAGAAGATGAGCTTGGATATGATAATTTTATTCCAGATGGCGATAACACCTACCGTATGGAAGTAATTGCAAAGTCAGCTACCCGAACGGATGAAAGGTATCCATATTTTATGGGGGCCTATGCACCACTATTAAAAGAACAATCATCAGATATTCTTGACAGTACGCGCTATCAAACCACTCAATTGGCCGTAGCAGTGGGTGACAGATTTTTTTACGAAGATATTACCTTTACGGATGCAAATTTCATTGAATTTATGGGCATAGAAGCCCCAAGTAATATACTAACGGATCAACTTTCTATCATTATTACCGAAACAGTGGCCAACAAATATTTTCCAAATGAAAATGCCGTTGGACAAATTATGACCATTGCCGGTCAAGTTGATTATCGAGTGGCACATGTGATGCCTGATTTTCCTAGAAAATCACACATGGCGATCAGTATGATTGCACCATACAATCGTGATTTTATGGATATTGATCAGGAATTTATGTCCATGAATAATATGACCTATATCAGATTAAGAGATGGTGTTGATCCAAACACGGTTACCCCCTTGCTTTATAAACTAATTGATGAAAATGTTGCGCCTTATAATAACCTTCCTGCCAGTCAAGCGAGAGAGCCAATATATATCGGCGTAAAAGACGTTTATCTGAAATCACCAGCAGGTGTTGTTGGTAAGGCAGGGGGCGATTTTAACGTCGTCATCGGTTTTATTAGTGTGGCTATATTGTTAATCGTTATTGCGACAGTGAATTATATTAATCTTGCAACCGCGCGTGCCATGAAACGAGCACGAGAAGTGGGGATTAGAAAAGTGATGGGCGCCTCTAAACGACAACTTATTATGCAGTTTTTAGGCGAATCTATATTAATAACGCTGATTTCGGCGCTAATTTCAATTGCAGTGGTTGAAATAATACTACCTATTTATAACGATGCATTAATGCGTGATATTGGTTTTGATATCATAAGCAAACCGATCAATATCGTTTTATTATTAATTGGTGCCATATTGATAGGTGTGTTAGCAGGGGTCTATCCAGCCTTTTATTTATCATCGTTTAATCCTGCGAAAGTTTTAAAATCAAATCAAAGCAAAAGCGCATCCGTATTTTTACGACAGTTTCTTGTATTTGTTCAGTTTACCTTGGCAATCGGATTGATAGCAGGGACGACCGTTGTTGTAAGACAAACGTTATATGCCACGAATATGGACCCGGGTTATGAAAAAGAAGGGGTATTGATCGTAAGGAATTTACGTACGAATGGATTAGTGGATAAGATAGAATTAATTGATCAACAATTATCAACCGTCGACGGTATAAATGAGGTCGCTGTTTCACAATTCGTCCCAACGGACCCTTGGGATTCTACTTCTGGTATGACCGTAGTCGGAAAACCAGATGAACCTTTTGCAATGAGCCGTTTATCACATCAGGCTGATTTTTTTGACTTATACCGCCTAAGATTGCGTGCTGGTCGTAGCCTTGAAGAAAATAGATCTAGCGATAAACTTCCTGATTTATCTGATGAGGCTGGGAGCATTACCCGTGCTAATGCGGTGCTTAATGAAACCGCGATGAGACAAATAGGGTTCTCTAAACCTGAAGAAGCATTAAACACAGTTTTAAGTTGGGGCGTAGGAAATGAAAGACAAGTTCATTTTAATGTAGTAGGCGTCATTGAAGATTTTCATTTAAGGTCAATTCATAATGCCGTAAGGCCAATGCTATATTTTAATTCTCCCGCATTTTTTAGAACCATAAGCATAAAATATGCCACTAATAATTTTGCAGCGATGATTGGTGAACTTGAACGAAAATGGTCGGATGTGGCGCCGGGTGTTCCGCTTGGATATCAAATACTTGAAGAACAGGTGAATAATTTTTATTCGTCAGAACAAAGACAAATGAAGGTTTTTGTTAGCTTTGCAATTGTCGCAATTATTTTATCCACAATTGGATTACTTGGCTTAACCGCCTTTTCCGCAGAACGGAGAACTCGCGAAATCAGTATCCGTAAAGTTTTAGGGGCGAAAACATCTGATATCTTAACATTGATAGTCAGCCAATTTTCAAAACCGGTTATACTCGCAAATATTATCGCTTTACCGATGGCGTGGTGGCTAATGAGCGATTGGCTATCCAGTTTTGAATACCGCATTGAATTAAATATCACGTGGTTCATTTTGGCGGGTGTTGCCGCCATGATCATTGCCTGGATAACTGTGATTAGTTATTCACTAAAGGCGGCAAAAACAAATCCAGCTGATGCCTTAAGATATGAATAATTATTGCGCTGGTGTATGGTCCAGTTTTAATCCTTTAGCGTCCTCAAATAACATTAAATGACGTTCCATATCATTTTGTTTTTTAAGTATTTTACCGAAATAGGCGGTGGCATAATGTTGCGCGATATTATTCATGCGCAGTGTATCCCAAACCGCATCGGCATAATGCCCATATAGGGGGCGTTCACTGTCTGGATATTCGACACTGCCTGTTTCTTTAGGCGCAGGAATTGGCGCCGCCGCATTATGCCCGGCATTTTCAAATGTAAGTAAATAACGATCCGCATTAACGGATTTATCATATATTGCTTTAATACCATTTTCATAACCGGATGTATCATCCTGACTACCGCCAATGACAAACATAGGAACAGTGGCATTAGAAAGCCCTGCATCATCCCAAATGCCAAGTTCTTTACCCCAAGGCCCAATTGGCATAATCGCCTTAAAGTGAAGCCCTGACATGTGATGATCAAATTCATCGCTTTTTGTATGTGTGTTTAAAATTTCTTTAGGCGAGAAATCTTTTGAGCCAGCAACCATTTCGGTAATATTTCCGCCGGCATTGATAACGGCACCATATCCACCCATTGAATACCCGATAAGTCCTGCATTATCGCTATCCACCATTCCATTTAAAAAATGGTCTGACGTTTGATTTAATTCAGCCATTTTCATTAAAACAAACTTTTGATCGCGCGGGCGATTATAAAGTGTGCTTGAAAAGGCAGCCGCATCATTATAAAGGCTGTCGGTATGATCAATTGAAACAACAATATACCCTTTAGACGCTAAATTTTCACCAAAATGACTCATCAAATAACGATTGCCAGGATAGCCGTGCGAAATGATAATTAACGGAAACTTTGTGTCTGTCTTAAGCGGTTTAGCACCGCGTACTGCGCTTCCATAAAGGGTTGCTTTCGTTTTTCCATCTCTTAAGAAAACATCTTTATATTCACCACCGCTTTCCATTGTTTCAGCGGGGTACCATATTTCCACGGGCAGTGGGCGATCATAATATGGGAAATCTTCTTCTTCATTGATATTTAACACGTCAATTTGGTTTTGATGATAAAATACATCTGACCTTACACCAATATTATAATTACCCATGGCCGCAAGTTCAGGTGCATCTGGCCTCATGCCATCAATACGATTATCACTGCTGATGTTTCCACCAGCGGCAAATGCATTTGAAAACATAAACATTATAATTACCATTAATTGTTTCATAATTTTCACCTTACCTTATTTTTATGACGGTTTTATGTTAGCGCTGCTTTGGGTTTGGTCGTCGTTTTTTATTCTTATTTTTATTAGGCTTTGCCGTATGAGGTCCTTTTGCAGGGCGTCTAGATTTAGCGGGATTTGTACTTTTTTCCTGTTTATTTGATGGCTGATTGCGTCGCTTATTATTACGCCCGCGATTGCGCGGTCTACGTGGACGTCTAGTTGTATCCTCTTCATCATCATCAGCTTTAGCATAATCTGCTGGTTGAATTCCTTCAATGTGGAAAGGATGATTATCCATTATTTTAATTTTTTGACGAATTAATCTTTCGATACCTTTTAAATATGCGCGTTCTTCATGATCACAAAAAGAGAGTGATATTCCTGTTTTTCCAGCACGCGCCGTACGGCCAATTCGGTGAACATAACTTTCTTCTTCGTTTGGTAGGTCGAAATTAATAACATGACTAATGCCGTCAACATCAATACCACGTGCTGCAACATCGGTTGCGACAAGCGTTCTTATTTCACCATCTCTAAATTGATTAAGCGCAGCTTGACGGGCATTTTGTGATTTATTACCGTGAATCGCGGCGGAGGTGATCCCCAGCTGGTCAAGTTTTTTTGAAACGCGGTTTGCTCCGTGTTTGGTACGGGTGAAAATAATGGCACGATCAATCGTTTCATCTTTTAAAATATGTGCGAGTAATTTATTTTTTAAGTTTTTCGGAACAAAAAGAACATATTGATCAACCTTATCTGCGGTGGTTGCCGCGGGAGCAATATCAACACGATGAGGATTAGTTAAAATACTATTAGCCAACCCCTCAACCGTTTTCGGCATAGTTGCTGAGAAAAATAGTGTTTGACGTTTTTTTGGTAATGTGGCGACGATTTTTTTGATATCACGGATAAAACCCATATCAAGCATACGGTCTGCTTCATCAAGAACGAAATATTCCACTTCATTTAGACGCACATGTCCCTGATTCATTAAATCAAGCAACCGACCTGGTGTGGCAATTAAAATATCGGTTCCTTGTGATAAAGATTTAACCTGAGGCTTTTGTGAAACACCGCCAAAAACAAGGGCAATTTTATAATGTAAATATTTTGCGTAACCGCGAATATTTTCTTCAATTTGCAGCGCAAGTTCACGAGTAGGCGCGAGGATAAGAGAGCGCGCAGTTTTTGGTTTCCTTTTGCCTTCGCCATTTACGAGGAGCTGAATTATCGGTAAAGAGAACGCTGCCGTTTTTCCTGTACCAGTTTGTGCAACTGCGATCAAATCCTTGCCCTCAAGAACTTTAGGAATGGCTTTTGATTGGATGGGTGTCATTGTTTCGTAACCACTTTCTTCGACAGCACGAAGAATAGGGGCACGAAGATCAAGATCCGCAAATTTAGTCATAAAAACGCTTTCAGGATGTCATTATCCAAATTAGTAATAGCGCTTGATACGCTTAAGCATCTGTACTGTCAACGAAATGCTTTTTCTACTTCCAATCTGGTGGTGTTATTAAATTAGCCAGAAGTCTTGCAGCACCAGGGACTTGATGTTCCAGTTGGTGATGCAATATCAACGTGCAATGATGATGCCAACCATCACCAATTTTGCCACTAATGAGCGCGCCTTTAAGCGGATCTTTGCCGTGATCGGACATACTAAGCAAGAATTCATATTCATTTGATGCATCTGCGGCAAAATAAAGTCCACGTTCCTGATGCCAATTTGCCCAATCTGCATCATTTAATTTATTAGGCGCATTAAGTAAATGATGGTTCGGTACCAGATAAGTGACCACAGCATTTGGATCAGTAATACGCCAGCGGAAAGACGGCGATCCAATGGTGATTGGGCGCGGTGGGGTGGTATCATTATCCCAATCATCGTCAGTGCGATTATATTGGGTAACCAAATTGCCGCCATTTTCAACATATTCACGTAAAAATGGGCTAGTAGCGGTTAAATCGGCCGCAAAGGCACGTATTCCAATTACGATTGTGTCATAAACACTTAAGTCCTGCGTCTTTAGGTCATCAACGTTAAGCATTGCAACATCAACACCAAATCGCTGCATCCAGAAATAAACGCGGTCCGAACCTCGATCCACATAACCGACCTTAAGGCGTTTAGGAATTTGTAAATCGATTGGCTGTATCGCGAGCGTATTTGGAACGACTTTACATGTATTTCTGATGTGCTCGTAATTCATCATCAACACATTTTCTTCAATGCGCCTGCCGTCACAAATAGCGTAAGGCGTCATTGTAAGGCGGTCACTATTGGTTGGTCCAGTAATGACAAAATTATATTTTGATGAACCGGGAAGGGTGCCTGCGGGGACCTTATAATTTGGTGGTGTGACCGTCCAGCCTTCAGGTGCATCAAGGCCGATCTCAACGTCGGAAGCAATTTCCGTGTATTTTTCGATGCTTAGCATTGCTTCAATCGGCGCACCATCGTTTTGCTTATTATAAAATAATCCACTTGCTTCCCAACTTAAGTTCACAGGTGGCACAACAAGAACTGGGTTTGCTGGGAGTAGTGTTATATGCCCTAGACCATCAAGACCCATGACACATGAAAAGTTTTCCTTATCCCAAAATGGTTCATAATCTTTATCTAGCGGGTGATGGTAGTCAGCACTTTCCGGTATCATAAGACGTAAAAGAATTTCTTTGCGTTCACCGGGGTTTATTTTGAATCCTTGCATATTAACGGATTTTTGTTCATTTGAATTTGTGCCTATTAAAGACAGACTAATATTATTCCATGATAGATTACCGGTATTATAGATCGCTACTTTTCCCGTAAATTCTTGTGATGGGCTGGTATAGTCGCTGTCCCAAATGATTTCTGCATTTAAGCCCGATGCTTCATATAAGGCATTACCGATTTGTTTTTGCTTTAATGTAATTCGATGAGCAAAATTGTCTTTGATCTCGTCAGAGGCTGCATTAATTTCTGCCTCACAATCATTAAGTTTTTTAGAAACAGTGACAAGATTTTCATAAATTTTTTCACGATCCGGAAATGAGTCTATTGCCGAATGGATAAATTTGTCCGCGGTCCTTAAGTCACTGGCAAGTTTTCCTTCAGTCATTGCAGCCATATCGGAAAGTGTTTGCCATAATCCGTCAAATACGTCTTTTTCTTGTAATGGAATGTCAAAACGACATTCAGTTCTATGTAAATGGCTCATTTCTGGTTCTGCTTCGCGCCATCTCCCCATGCCTTGTGTCATATGCCTTGCACGCGACCATTCACCGATTTGTCGGTAAGTGGCTCCATTAATTGGATCATACATTCCGGTTGGAATTGAAACAGTTGGTTCAGGTGGCGGATCACGGTCATCATAAACACCACCACGGCCAGATGCCGCAGAAAGATACATTTTTAAGGCTGTCCATGGTTTCAATCCATCATCAAAATGTTCGGGAAAAGCATTTGGATCAGCCGCAAGGTGGTACGCATCTATCGTGGCGCGTGTGATAGCGCGATGATGCCCGTGTTGCCCGTCGGTATCCAAGAAGGTTGGGGAAATGATATCTGGTTTTTGTTCGCGAATGATGCGTACTAGACGTTCACGTGTTCGTTCAAAACCCCATTTTTCTTCTGCTTCTGCGGGGTCTGTGGAAAACCCAAAATCATCTATTTCATCGCCAAAACGCGCAGAATAATAATGAACGGACATAGGGATTTCAGCGGCGGCTGCTTCCATTTCTTCCGACCTAAAAACACCAAGATCATCACCAGCTTCGGTTCCGATGGCATTTTGTCCACCTTTTCCGCGTGTGGATGTTGAATACATGATACGAACGCCTTTATTCCGCGCAAGATATGCCAATATATGCGAGCGTTCATCATCAGGGTGAGCACCACAGTTCATAAAACTGCCAACATGCTTTAACGGGGTCAATGCGTCCCATAGTTTGTTAATACCAGATTTTCTTTGCTGTTCGGCGATGCGGCGTTGTGATTCAGTCATATATTAATCCCTTATTTACCATAAGTAATTTAACGGCTGACGCCATGAAGTCAATAGACTGGAAATTAAAAGCATATGCCGTTATGTTGTTGTCATAATTCATAATAATAGAGATCAAATGCGGCAGGTAATATTCATCATATATATATTTTTAATTGGCAATATTGCCAATGCTGTTGATATTGAATATTGGCAATATAGCTATAAAGCGCGCCTTGATGCGATGGATAAGTTAATCGACGCTTTTGAAGCCGAAAATCCTGATATCAATGTGATCCACACCAATTTTCCTTATGCGCAATATAGGACCAAGGTTGCGGCCTCTGTTGCGGCAGGCGAAGGGCCGGATGTGGTTCAGCTTTATTATGGCTGGCTTGATGATTATTTGTCTGCTGAGATTTTGCAGCCTTTATCAAAAGAAAACTTTCCTGATCATATGATTGAAAGTAAATTTTTCCCAATGGTAAGCACAATGAAGGTGAATGACAATTATTATGCTTTGCCGACGGCAGTGCGATCACTCGGTTTGTTTTGGAACAAAAAAATATTCCGTGAAGCGGGGCTTGATCCGAATAAACCACCCAAGACATTGGATGAATTGATTGATTATGCAAAGAAACTGACCAAGCGCGATAAAGCTGGCAACATTATTCAGGTGGGGCTTACCATGGGCCCGATAAATCAGGATCATAATTGGTGGCGGGAAGTGTTGGTGCGTCAATTTGGCGGTGTTCCATATAATGATGATAATACCAAAGTAACCTATACGGATGAAGCGGGACTTAAGGCATTTCAATATTATGCGGATTTTGTGCTTAAACATAAAACGTCAGTAGTGGATTTCATGGATAAAGGAGAGATTGCCTTTAAAGCGGGGCGCGCCGCTATGCATATTGATGGTTCATTTGTACTTAGTTTATTTAATAGAACACGCCGCCTTGAATGGGGAGTTACGGAGCTTCCAATTCATAACGGTTTAAAGGCGAATTTTTCATCATACTGGGTAAATGGCATCACCAGTAAAGCAAAGGGTGAAAAGCGGATCGCCGCAGAAAAATTTCTTAAATTTATCACTTCTGATAAAGCAATGCAGCTCTGGCTTGATGAAGTAGGAGAGCTTCCTGCTAAAAGAAATGTTGCGAAGCAAGAAGGCAACATTAATGACCCTGAGTTTGGACCATTCATTCGAGGGCTTGATTATGCCTTTAGTACAAGGTTTTATTCGGAAAGTGCACAGCGTAAAACGGTTGTTGATATGTTAGACCGTATAGTGCTTTTGGGTATGAGTGTCGAAGAAAGTCTTGAAATTGCCGCAAAAGAAGATCAGGCCATCATTGATAAGGCGGTCAATGATGATTAAAGGCAAGATTGAACAAACCCGTGCAAAATGGGCTTGGATTTTTATTGCGGTACCAATAGTTTACTTCATTTTGGTGCGGTTTTATCCAACATTGGATGCATTTAGTATTTCTTTGACCGATTGGAATATCGTGGGTGAAAAGAAATACATTGGTTTTAATAACTTTATCGCGCTTTTTAATGATCCGGTATTTTGGGTGGTTCTTGGTAATACATTTGAATATTTGCTGCTTGGTGTTCCAATTTCATTGTTACTTGCATTTGTGATCGCTTATTACCTCGATCAAATCAGGTTTGGCCATGGTTTTTTGCGGGCTTGTTATTTTATTCCTTTTTTAACAACGGCTGTCGCAATGGCATGGGTCTGGGGGTGGTTCTATCAACCGGTTCCCGTTGGTATTATCAATCTTGCACTCGGTCAAATGGGTATTTTACAGCTCGATTTTTTGCGATCAACGACACAAGCCTTACCAGCCGTTCTTGCGCCGGCTATATGGGCGGGACTTGGGTTTCAAATTATTATTTTTATGGCCGGCATTCGTGCAATACCCGAAAGTCATTATGAAGCCGCTAAAATTGATGGCGCAAGTGCATGGCAAGTCTTGTGGGAAATAACCATACCCGGCATTAAAAACACGATTATATTTCTAGTGATTATGAGCTCGATCGGTTTTTTACGAATTTTTGACCAAGTTTATAATATGACACAAGAAGGGGAAGGTGGCCCGTTAAATGCAACGCGTCCACTTGTGTTGCATATTTATAAAACAGCATTTGATCGTTTTGAAATGGGAATGGCCGCCGCGCAAACAGTTGTATTATTTATAATTTTGTTGATCATTACAGTTATTCAATTAAGGGTGCTTAAAAATGATCGATAAATTTAGCGCTCTTAGCCCTGGAAAAATTCTAATTTGGACATTTTTGTTCATAGGGGCGGTTATCATGATGACGCCGATCATTTTTATGTTTTCGGCGAGTTTCAAATTTAATGATCAAATTTATGATTTGGCCCTGATTTCAGATGAACCAACAATATCCAACTATTTGTTTTTATTCGGTAATACCAATTTTGTGTCATGGTTTATGAATTCAATTTTTGTTGCGACTATAACTACGTTTTGTGTGTTATTTTTTGATAGTTTGGTGGGCTATACACTTGCAAAGTTTAAGTTTCGAGGACGTAAGATTATATTCATTGCAATCCTAAGCACATTAATGATACCGACAGAGATGCTCGTTATTCCATGGTATATATTGGCGCGTGATTTAGGCATGCTTAATTCATATGTTGGACTTATATTTCCTGGAATTATGACGGGGTTTGGTGTTTTTCTTATGAAGCAGTTTTTTGAAAATTTGCCGGATGATTTCTTGGATGCTGCACGAATTGATGGTGTAAGTGAATTTAGTATTTTTATAAAAGTAGCATTGCCACTTGTGGCACCTGCGCTATCTGCACTTGCTATTTTCACATTCTTAGGAAATTGGACCGCGTTTCTTTGGCCGCTTATTGTGACGGGAAGCGCAGATTTTTACACGATTCCAGTTGGCCTTGCGTCATTCAGTGGTGAATTTCAAAGCGATTGGGAAATGATCATGACAGGGGCTGCGGTCGCAACATTACCAACTTTACTGGTATTTTTATTTTTACAACGCTACATTATTCGCGGCGTCATACTCGGCGGTTTAAAAGGATAACAATGACTAATATTACCGATAATTCAACCTTTCCTAATGAAACCTATAAAGACACAGTGCTTGAGCCACTATTTGAAGCATCAAAAACGGGGTTTGCCGATTATCATTTCCGTGTCAATCTCGCCCATGCTGTTATGCTAGCGGAACAAGAAATACTCACAGGTAATCAAGCGAAAGATATCCTTAATGCATTGATAGAAATAGAGAAAAATATCGATGTTCCCAATTTGAAATATACGGGGGAAGTAGAGGATTATTTCTTTTATGTTGAAGGCGAGCTGATTAAAAAGCTTGGTGGTGATTTGGCTGGACGGCTCCACACAGGAAGAAGCAGAAATGATATTGACCATACCATTTTTAAAATGAATTTGATGGATTTATCAGCCAATTTGCTTACGGAATTAAATCAGTTGATCGCCACGCTTCTAAAAGTAGCAGAAGAGGGAAAATCAACAATCGTTCTGGCTTATACCCACGGTCAACCGGCTCAGCCGACCACATGGGGACATTATCTTGGCTCTTTTATTGAAGTGCTGCAACGTGATGTTGACCGAATAAATAATGCACTACGCACCGTCGAAATGTGTTCCATGGGTGCGGCTGCGATAACCACAACAGGATTTAATTTAAATCGTGAACGAATGGCAGAACTTCTTGGGTTTGCTTGTCCGCTTGAAAATTCATATGGCTGTATTTCAAGTATTGATTATGTAACGGGCCTTTATAGCGCGATGAAGGTAATGTTCATTAATATTGGTCGCTTCATTCAGGATATGGCGCAATGGTCCAGTTTTGAAGTGGGGCATTTATATGTACCAAACGAATTTGTTCAAATCAGTAGTATTATGCCACAAAAAAGAAATCCGGTGCCAATCGAGCATATGCGATTAATGGCCTCTTTAAGCGCAGGTCATTGTGATACGATCATCAATACAATGCATAACACGCCCAACACAGATATGAACGATAGTGAAACTGAAGTTCAAAGCGCTGGGTATGAGGCATTCAAAAGCGGTAGTCGCTTGTTACGGCTCCTTAATGATTTTTCATCTTCTGTGCAAATAAATGAAGAAAGGGTCGAAAAGCACATCAATGAGAGTTGTGCAACCATAACAGAGATAGCCGATAGCATTGCTCGGATCGAAGGACTGCCATTTAAATTGGCCCATGAAATAGCGGCTGAAATGGCAAAGGAAACAATTGCTAAAAATTCCGCTCTTACGGCCTTTGATTATGATTTTTTTTGTAATATTTATAAGGAATGTTGCGGTGGCGAAACAAAAATAGATAGTGATACATTAAAAGAAATAGCATCACCAGGTCATTTCATCGCTGTGCGAAAAATTACTGGAGGTCCAGCAATCCCAGCGTTTGAAGCTAGTCTTAAAAAATATACTGCCGCGGCTATATACCAAAGTGATGAAAATGTTAATTTTTTTGAACGCTTAATAAAAGCTCGTGAAACACTAGCAGAAACGGTAAAACAAGTAACGGGCGAGGATAATTAAAATGGCAAATGTAAAATTATCAAATATATCAAAAAGTTATGGTGATACTAAAGTCATTGAAAACCTCGATTTAGAGGTAAGCGATAATGAATTTCTAGTACTCGTGGGGCCGTCTGGGTGCGGGAAATCCACATTACTGCGGATGATCGCGGGTTTAGAAGGCGTGACAGATGGTGAACTTTCCATCGGTGACCGGGTTGTGAATAATTTAGAGCCAAAAGATCGCAATATTGCCATGGTATTTCAAAATTATGCGCTTTATCCACATATGAATGTGTATAAAAACATTTCATTTGGCCTTAGGGCGCAAAAAATGCCAAAAGATGACATTGATAAAAAGGTGCGTGAAGGCGCCGAAATATTAGAATTAACAGAATTACTCGAAAGAAAACCGGCTGAACTTTCTGGCGGGCAGCGTCAACGGGTTTCAATGGGACGGGCAATTGTGCGTGACCCTGATGTATTTCTTTTTGATGAACCGCTTTCAAATTTGGATGCAAAGCTTCGGTCATCAATGCGGATCGAAATTAAAAAACTGCATGAAACGGTAAAGAAAACAATCATTTATGTGACCCATGACCAAGTTGAGGCCATGACATTAGCGGATAGAATAGTAATATTGAAAGACGGTGAAATTCAGCAGATTGGTACTCCAATGGAAGTTTATAAAAAACCGGCCAATAAATTTGTCGCGAGCTTTATTGGAAGCCCAGAGATGAATTTTATGGAATACCCAGACTTTAGCTTAGGCATCAGACCAGAGGATATTTATATCAGTGGTACAGAACCCACTATGAAACGCCCACAGAAGCTTGATGGTGACGTTATTTTGGTTGAAACACTTGGTGCCGAAAGTCTGATCCGGGTGAATAGCGGAAATCATGATTTAACCGTAAAAGTAAATGGTATTACAAAGGTAAAGACAGGCGATAATATATCACTCGTCTTCGATAAAGAAGAGATGCACAAATTTTAGAATTTCTAATCTTGATGTTTATTGCATTTCGCCAATAATAATTAATTAATCGCCGCTTGACTTTAATGGCTTAAACCCCCAATTAAACTCTACTGATTTATAAAAAGGATTTTATCCATGTATGACTATGATTTCTTTGTTATTGGGGCAGGATCAGGCGGCGTACGTTCAAGCCGCATGGCGGCGACATACGGTGCAAAAGTGGGGCTTTGTGAAGATTACAGAGTAGGCGGTACTTGTGTGATCCGTGGTTGTGTGCCCAAAAAGTTATATGTCTATGCCTCAGAATATTCTAGTGCTTTTAAGGATGCAGAAGGATTTGGTTGGTCCGCAGAACGGCCAACACTTAATTGGCAAAAGCTTGTTGGTAATAAAGAAAACGAAATCACCCGACTTGAAGGGTTATATGGTCAAAACCTTGATAACCATGATGTTGAGATTATTAAGGCGCGTGGAAAGCTGCTTGATAATCATACAATTGAATTAACGGACGAAAATGGCAGTCGCACAGTCACCGCCGATAAAATTTTAATCGCGACAGGTGGTTGGCCGTCATTCCCCGATATTCCGGGGATCGAATATGCGATTTCATCAAATGAAGCCTTTGATTTACCTGAACTTCCAAAACGGATCACAGTTGTTGGTGGCGGTTACATTGCCGTTGAATTTGCTGGAATTTTTAATGGTCTAGGTGTTGAAACATCGCTTCTTTATCGCGGTGAAGAAATCCTTCGTGGGTTTGATCTTGAAATCAGAAGTAAACTTCGTGAAGAAATGATCAAAAAAGGTATCGATGTGCGTATACATACTAATGTGGACGAAATCAAAAAAGACGGCGATCAATTCGTATTGACCTTATCAGACGGAAATGAAATGGCCACGGACCTCGTGATGTATGCTACAGGGCGTAAAGCAAATACGGCGGGTATCGGACTTGATGAGCTTGGTGTTGAAATGCATGAAAACGGCGACATAATTGTTGATGAAAATTATAAAACTTCAGTTGATAATATATTTGCCGTCGGTGATGTTATTGGAGGAATGCAATTAACGCCTATTGCCATCAAAGAGGGCGCAGCACTTGCTGCAACTCAGTTTAACGATACACCAACAACGGTAAATTATGATCATATTCCAACGGCGATTTTTTCACAGCCACCCATTGGTACAGTTGGATTAAGTGAAGAAAACGCCCGTGAGAAATATGGGGATGATTTGAAAGTGTTCAGAAGCGAATATAAATCAATGAAATTTACATTAGCGGGACGCGATGAAAGATCGCTGATTAAAATGTTGGTTGACGGTAAAACTGATAAGGTCATTGGCGCTCATATGATTGGGCCAGATAGTGCGGAAATCATTCAAGGGATTGCGGTGGCAATAAAATGTGGTGCAACAAAAGCCCAATTTGATGATACGGTAGCCGTTCATCCGTCAAGCGCGGAAGAATTTGTTTTAATGAAGTAATGCTTTCTTTTCAGGGCAAAAACCCTTATAGAATTGCATTAATTATTTAATTTTAAGACGGAATTTTAAAAATGACTAAAAACTGGACCCCTGATAGCTGGAGATCAATGCCAATCCGCCAGGTACCAACATATCCAGATGAGGCGAAATTAGCCTCAGTTGAAGCCGAACTTCGTAAGCTTCCACCACTTGTTTTTGCCGGTGAGGCGCGCCGTTTGAAAACGCAACTTGGTGAAGTGGCTAATGGTAACGCGTTCCTGCTTCAAGGGGGTGATTGCGCCGAAAGTTTTGCAGAATTCCATGCCGATAAAATCCGCGATACATTCCGCGTATTATTGCAGATGTCAGTAGCGCTAACGTTTGCCGCCAGCTGTCCAATTGTTAAAGTTGGTCGTATGGCTGGGCAATACGCTAAACCACGTAGTTCCGATACGGAAACAAGGGGTGATGAAAGTCTTCCAAGTTACCGTGGTGATATCATCAACGGTATAGATTTTAATTCCAAAGCGCGTGTACCTGATCCTGAACGTATGATTAAAGGTTATTCACAAGCATCATCAACACTAAATCTGCTGCGTGCTTTTGCGCAGGGTGGTTATGCAAACTTAAGCAAAGTACATCAATGGAACCTTGATTTCGTCGGTGGTGGTGAAGCCGTTGAAAAATATCAGGATATGGCTGAACGTATTGATGAAGCCATGGCATTCATGAAAGCTTGCGGTATTAACCCGAACAGCAAAGCATTGAACGCGACAGATTTCTATGTATCACATGAAGCGCTATTATTGCGTTATGAAGAAGCGTTAACACGTGTAGATAGTACAACAGGTGATTGGTATGATACATCCGGACATATGCTTTGGATTGGTGACCGTACACGTATCCTTGGTGAAGCCCATGTTGAATTCCTGCGTGGGATCGGTAACCCGATTGGCTTAAAGGTCGGCCCAACAACAGATCTTGATGAGCTGATAAAAATCATTGATGAAATTAACCCAGAAGATGAAGCAGGTCGCATCACTTTGATTTGCCGCATGGGTGCAGGTATCATCGAAGATAAACTTCCCGCTGTAATTAAACGTATTGAAGAAGAAGGACGTACCGTTGTTTGGTCGTCAGATCCGATGCATGGTAACACAATTTCGGCGTCTAATGGCTTTAAAACACGTCCATTTGATGATGTGCTTTCTGAAATTCGTCGTTTCTTCCGCATTCACCGCAGTATGGGAACATACGCTGGCGGCGTTCATTTTGAAATGACAGGCCAGAATGTTACTGAATGTACAGGTGGTGCAGAGGCGATTACGGATGAAAAGCTTGCTGATCGTTACCGTACCCATTGTGACCCGCGTTTGAACGCTAGCCAAAGTCTTGAACTGGCGTTTTTAATCGCAGAAGGCCTTAAAGAAGAGCGTGACGAACGCGCAAAAGAAGCTAAACAAGCGGCAGCGAACAGCTAGAAGGATCGTTATGCCAGATGACCAGTGCATTAAAGATCGCAATTGCGACCATAAACCCGACAGTCGGTGATATCGACGGTAATGCGGAGCGTATTTTAGAAGTACGCGCTGCAACGCCTGACGCTGACTTGGTTGTTTATAGTGAATTGTGTCTAATTGGTTATCCTCCCGAAGATTTAGTGCTTAAGCCCGCATTCCAGCGTGATGCGATGGATAAAACCGTTGAACTTGCCCAAATAACCAGTGACGGTGGTCCAGCTATGCTTATTAGTTCACTATGGGTAGAAGGCGGCAAGCTTTATAATTCATCAATTTTGCTTGATAACGGCACGATTTCAGCAATTCGTCATAAACGTGATCTTCCGAATTATGGTGTTTTTGACGAAAAGCGCGTTTTTTCACGCGGACCATGCCCTGAACCCGTTAATTTTAAGGGTGTTAAGTTAGGTGTTTTAACTTGCGAAGATCTTTGGTGGGAAGAAGTCACAGAATATTTAACCAATAAACACAGTGATATATTAATTTCCTTAAATGGGTCGCCATATGATTTACCAAAAGCAAATGACCGTATTACCAATGGTAAAGAGCGCGTTAGACAATCTGGCCTTTCGTTGATTTATACAAATCAATCGGGTGCACAGGATGAACTCGTTTTTGACGGTGAAGCATTTGTCATGGATGCCGGTGGCAATGTGGTGGTACGCCAACAATCCTTTGTTGAAGAAACAACCGTAACCGATTGGTTTAAAGGCGAAAATGGTAAATGGGCTTGTGCCCCGCAAGATTTGCCTGAAAAGAATGATCGCCTTACCGATATTTATCAGGCCATGATGATTGGTGTGCGTGATTATGTGAATAAAAATCGGTTTCCCGGTGTCATAATCGGTATGTCTGGCGGTGTGGACAGCGCGTTAAGTGCGATTGTTGCCGTTGATGCGCTTGGTGCGGACCGTGTGCATCTTGTAATGATGCCTTCGAAATATACATCAGAGGAAAGTTTGATTGATGCAAGCGATG
Organism: Pseudemcibacter sp.; assembly: GCF_965661635.1. Classification (NCBI taxonomy): domain Bacteria; kingdom Pseudomonadati; phylum Pseudomonadota; class Alphaproteobacteria; order Emcibacterales; family Emcibacteraceae; genus Pseudemcibacter; species Pseudemcibacter sp. The sequence continues at coordinate 19,818 of NZ_CBFIEP010000120.1, forward strand.
CGGCGCGCATGATGGGCTGTGCTATTGATAATATTTCGATAAATGATGCGGTGAATGCCTTTGATAAAACATTGCTCGCGTCATTTGCAGGTACAGAGGCGGATTTAACGGAAGAGAACCTTCAATCCCGTATTCGAGCTGTGATTTTAATGGCGATCAGTAATAAACATGGAAAAATTGTGCTCACCACCGGCAATAAATCGGAAATGTCAGTGGGGTACGCTACACTTTACGGTGATATGTGCGGTGGATATAACGCACTTAAGGATATCTATAAACTTGATGTCTTTAAATTATGCCATTGGCGTAATGAAAACTACCCGAACGGTGGGCTTGGTCCGCGCGGGCAGATAATGCCGACTAATATTATAGAAAAACCGCCAACCGCTGAACTGCGCCCTGATCAAAAGGACGAAGACAGCCTGCCGCCTTATGAGGTGCTTGATGATATTCTTGAATGTTTAATAGAAGGCGAAATGCTGCAAAAAGACATTGTTAAACGAGGGCATGATGCAGAAACAGTTGCACGAATTCAGCATCTCCTTTATATCGCAGAATATAAACGTAGACAGTCACCACCCGGTGTAAAAATATCAGCAAAGAATTTTGGCCGTGATAGAAGATACCCTATTACAAATGGCTATAGAGATAAGCGCACATAATCTGTGCAAAATAAGAAAGTAGATTAAATGTCCGTAAAAGTAAGATTTGCCCCAAGTCCAACTGGAAAATTACATGTTGGAAACGTAAGAACAGCCATCGCCAACTGGCTTTTTGCCCGAAAAATGGGCGGCGTGTTTTTTCTCCGCATTGATGATACTGACTTTGAGCGCTCCACGAAAGAATGTGAAGACGGTATTTATGAGGATCTTACATGGTTAGGACTTAATTGGGATGAGACAGCAAAGCAATCAGAACGATTTGACCGTTATGATGCAGCCGTTGAAAAATTAAAAACGGATGGAAGACTTTACCCTTGCTATGAAACTTCACAAGAGCTTGATTTAAAAAGAAAAATTCAGCTAGGACAAGGAAAGCCACCACTTTATGATCGTGCCGGCTTAACCCTTACTGATGATGAAATTGCCAAATATGAAGCCGAAGGACGCACACCACATTGGCGCTTTAAGCTTGAAACACCAGCACGTGTTGAATGGGAAGATTGCGTTAAGGGTCATCAGAGTTTTGATATTGCGGCGTTGAGTGATCCGATTTTGGTGCGTGGTGACGGTTCATACCTTTACACATTGCCATCCGTGGTTGATGATATTGATTTTGGTATCACACACATCATGCGCGGCGAAGATCATTCAGCCAACAGTGCCGTTCAAACACAAGTTTTTGAAGCGCTAGGGGCCAAAGCACCAGAAATGGCGCATTTTTCACTGCTAACGGGTGCAAAGGGTGAGGGGCTATCAAAACGCCTTGGTTCAGCAAGCATCAAGTCATACCGCGAAGAAGATGGCCTTGAAGCGATGAGTATCGTGTCACTATTAACCCGTCTTGGTTCATCAGACCCGATTGAGCCCTTTACAGACATTCAGCCGCTTATTGACGGGTTTGAATTTTCAAAATACGGCCGTGGTGCTGCCAAGTTTGACCCACGTGATCTTGAACTTTTAAACGCGAAAATACTGCATGTGACCGATTTTGATGCGGTGAAAGATAGATTGCCCGAAGGTGTCACCGAAGCCATTTGGAATGTGGCACGTGCCAATATTGAAAAGCTTGATGATACCGTGGAATGGCTCACCATCGTAAATGGTCCGGTGTCTCCGGTTATTGAAGATGCAGATTTTATCGCGAAAGCGGCAGCATTGCTACCATCAGGTGAGTGGGACGCGACCACATGGAAAGCATGGACAACGGCCGTTAAAGAAGAAACGGGCACTAAAGGTAAGCAGCTCTTTATGCCGCTGCGTCAAGCGGTAACAGGGTTAAACCATGGGCCGGAAATGGGTACATTATTGCCGCTAATCGGCGCGGAACGCGTGAAAGCGAGACTAGCCGGCCAGAAGGCATAATGCATGAACACGATTAGTATATACAATACTCTTATTAATGATAAGGATGTCTTTATCCCAATTGATCCTAATCACATCAAAATGTATGTGTGTGGCCCGACGGTATATAATTATGCCCATGTGGGAAATGCCCGCCCGGTTGTGGTTTTTGATACACTTTATCGCTTATTAAAACACGATTATGCAAAAGTCACATATGCCCGCAATATTACAGATATTGATGACAAAATCATCGAAGCGAGCTTAGAGACGGGTGAAGATATTTCGGTGATCACCGAAAAATATACCCGTATTTACGAAGAAGACATGGGCGCCTTAAACGCAGAACTTCCGGACATTAGGCCAAAAGCAACCGAATATGTAGGTGAAATGATTGCGTTGATTTCTGACCTTGTGAGCAAGGGACATGCCTACGAAAGTGATGGTCACGTATTATTCCAAGTGTCCACAATGGATGACTATGGCGAGTTGTCGGGTAAGGATGTCAAAGACCTAATCGCGGGTGCACGTGTTAATGTCGCGGATTATAAACGCGAAGGGGCGGACTTTGTCCTTTGGAAACCATCAGCACCCGATCAACCAGGTTGGGATAGCCCATGGGGCCGAGGCCGTCCGGGATGGCATACTGAATGTTCAGCCATGATTAAAAAGGAACTGGGTGAAACCATTGATATCCATGGCGGCGGGCAGGATTTGATATTCCCCCACCACGAAAATGAAATAGCCCAAAGCAAATGTTCACATGACGGTGCAAACCTCGCCAATTATTGGATGCATAACGGATATTTGACCGTCAACGGCGAAAAAATGTCAAAATCACTCGGTAATTTCATAACGGTACATGAATTATTAGAAGAATATCCAAATAGAGGAGAAGCTATTCGTTTAGCGTTACTAACAAGCCATTATAAGCAGCCAGCAGATTTTAGCCGTGAAGCTATTACTCAAGCTGAAAAACAACTTTGTCGATGGTATAAAATTGTTAGAAACTCAGAAGAAACTAAACCAGCGAAGGCAGTCCTTGAAGCTTTGAGAGATGATTTAAATACACCAAAAGCAATCATGGAATTAAATCAACTTGCAAAAGATAGTAAAAATGCAGGCGAGCTTAAGGCATCTGCAAAACTATTAGGTTTGTTATTGGGAAATGCAAAAAATTGGGATTCTACCCATGTTTTAAAGGCAGGTGCTGGGAAATTTGAACTAACAGGGCATGACGCGGATTTATTGGTGAGACGCAAAGAAGCTAAAGTTAATAAAGATTGGGCTAAAGCTGACGAAATACGGGATGATTTTGATAGTAGAGGTTTAAAACTTGTAGATAATCCAGATGGTACTACGTCAGTGGAAAAGAAGTAACTTATGGCTGGGACTGATCATAAGAAACCTTCTGTCATTCATGATGATGGCCCGGCGATTATTTTGATTGTACCGCAGCTTGGCGAAAATATCGGTAAAGCGGTGCGGGCTATGTATAATTTTGGGCTTACGGATTTACGTCTTGTCGCGCCGCGTGACGGATGGCCTAATGAAGCGGCGGTTGCACCAGCAGCAGGCGCCGATATCGTCCTTGAAAAAACACGTGTTTATCCGACTACCGCAGAGGCCATCGCCGATTTAAAATATGTTTATGCGACAACGGCACGCCCCCGTGACATGATCAAGGAAGTGGTAACCCCTAAAGAATGCTGCCTGCGCATGCGCGGTGCGGTTAATGAGGGGGAAAAAGTAGGTTTATTATTCGGTCCTGAAAAGGCGGGCCTTAAAAATGATGATATTGCCTTATCAACCGCGATCGTATCTGTTCCTTTAAACCCAAGCTTTGCGTCGATAAATCTTGCGACAGCGGTTGGTTTATTAGCTTATGAATGGTTTCAAACGGGTACTGATGTACCGGATAGCTATACCCCAACATTGGACACAAGACCCGCAAGCGCAGGCGAGCTTCAAAAATTATTCGATCATATCGAAGGTGAACTTGAAGAAGCGGGGTATTTCCGGTCTGATCAACGCCGTTCATTAATGCGCCGTAATTTGAGGAATATCTTCACAAGATCTGAAATGACCCACGAAGAAGTCAGCACCATGCGCGGTGTTGTAAAGGCTCTTTCAACTGGCGGTGGCCCGGGGTGGCAGGCCGAAAAAGTAGAACTAGCAATAAAAGAGCAGAAAACTGCTGAAAACGGTGAATAACGTTTGACAACCCCTGAGATATAGTTATATTCCGCCCATCTCGAAATGACCGGGTGCGAACCCCGGTTGTGTAGATTGCCACATATTGCAGTTTACGGCGCTGAGGAAACTTTAATTTAAACAAGCGATTTGGAAGAAAAATGACAAAACGTACACAAGCTAAGTATAAAATTGATCGCCGCATGGGTGAAAACATCTGGGGCCGTCCAAAATCACCAGTAAACACACGCGAATACCGTCCTGGCCAACATGGTCAAGGTCGTCGCGCTAAGCTTTCTGATTATGGTATCCAACTTATGGCCAAGCAGAAGCTTAAAGGTTACTATGGTGATATCACAGAAAAACAATTCAAGCGTATTTATCAAGAAGCCGTTCGCCGTAAAGGTGATACAGGTCAGATCTTTGTTGGTCTTCTTGAAACACGTCTTGATGCTGTTGTTTACCGTTCAAAATTCGTGCCGACTATTTTCTCTGCACGTCAATTCGTAAACCACGGCCACGTAACGGTTAACGGCAAAAAAGTAAACATTCCAAGCTACATGGTTAAAGTAGGTGACGTTGTTGAGATCCGTGAAAAATCACGTCAGATCCCAATGGTTATCCAAGGCCTTGAAAGCACAGAACGTGATGTTCCTGAGTACATTCAAAGTGAAGGTCACAAAGTGACTTTCCTTCGTGTACCAACACTTGATGAAATTCCATATGCGGTTCAAATGGAACCAAACCTAGTGGTGGAATTCTACTCACGTTAATAACAAATTTATCCGAATTTTAAATGCTGCGTAGCATTGCTAACGCAGCCTTTTTTTGTTTAGAACCATTTTAAGTAATATTTAACATATATGTTTTATATAATATCTTAGTTGGATAAATGTAACGTTCGGGGAGTGGGATAAAAACACTTTAGAGTGCAATAAAGCGATTGATCATTTATTTTTTGTTAATAGTAAATGGAATTAGTTTTATGATTGAGAAGTTTTTAAGCCGTTTTAAAATAAAAAAACGTATCATTTCAATGGCGACACTCTTAATTGCGCTGTCTACCGTATTTGCCTCATTACTGTTGATTGACAATTGGTCAAAGAAGACAGAAATGGAAAATTTACATTCCCTGACTGGTTTTACCCCCTTCATTAGTAATGTTATTCACGAAATGCAAAAGGAACGTGGTGCATTAGCAGGTTTTATCAGTTCAAACGGCGGTGCATAATTTCGTAAAAATGTGAGTAATCAGCGTGGAGAAACCGATCTTGAAATTCAAAAGTTTCGTAGCGCTTATTCGAACTTTCCCCTTGAAGACTATAGTGAAGATTTCAGTTCTTTATTAAAAGAAGCAATGGGCGATCTTGCAAATTTATCGACTGAAAGATCAAAGGTTGATAATTTCGCATCAAATGTTCCAGCAATGGCAAAATATTATACCGGAACAATTAACAAGCTTCTTTCCGTGATCATGGAAACTGGGAAAATTACAACAGATCCTGAAACGTTAAATAAAACTTTTGCTTATGTTTCTTTACTTGAAGCAAAGGAAAATGCGGGACTTGAACGCGCGACGGGAACGGCGGCATTCGTGGCCGGGGCATTTACCGAGAAAACATTCTCTAATTTCAATGTTTTACTTGGAAAACAACAAGGATTTATGAAAATTTTCAATTCATTTGCCAGTGCCAATGATAAATCATTTTATATGAATACGGTCGTTGGTGATGAAGTTGATCGTTATAACACTTTACT
>NZ_CBFIEP010000121.1:0-4156 GCF_965661635.1 Pseudemcibacter sp.
TACAACACAAGGAGATATCATGAGAGCATAAATAACCTAACACCTGAAGATGTCTTTCTAGGACGCGGCAATGTGATCCTGGAAAAGCGAAACAAAATTAAACTAAAAACAATGGCCAAACGAAAACGCTTGCACATTAAAACTATGGCCGCATAATATTAACAGATGGAGCAGAATACTCTCTTATTATAAAGACTTAAAAACCCAACTTTCCCTGATGACGTACACTTCAAGACTACTTCCGAAGTCTTTGGATAGCTTTTTTGCTAATATAGTTAAAAAAGAGGGGAACTTTTCTAATGGTATCCCTGTGCGTCGACCCTTTTTATCTTTAATTTGGAAACGACGTTTTGGAAGACGCCCTTTTTTAAAATCTGTTGCAAGAAATTCACTATAGTATCGAGCTAAAGCTCCTACAAAGCCGCCAGTGCCTTTAATATTTAATTGATCGTTGTTTTGTTCTAAAGGCATGAACTATATCTCCCCTCTTAAATATTTTTAAACCTAGTGATGTTATCAAATAAATTGCAAAAAAAAATGAAATATTTTAGATAATCGCGATAAACGAATTAATTCTTTACATTCGGATTGAAAATCCGCGTGTCGGTGGTTCAAATCCGCCCCCGGGCACCATTACTTTCAATGACTTAGCGGAAAAGCCGTTAGGTCTTTTTTTGTTTTAGGGTCCATATAGGGTCCAAATTAATAATCACAATATTTATAAAGTAAAAAATTTCCCTTCAACTTGTCGACAATCTTATTTGTCTGTGGTTATAATAGTCGATGCAGAAATAGAATATAACTGTAATGATTTGACTGGGGGAATGAAGTGGTTCGTAAAATTAGCAACAATACATTACTGCACTGGGAAGTTCGTTTAATAAAAGCTATGTTTTTACATTACCCTCATATAATTTTTACACTTTTTCTCAGATTATGTCTAGCACACAGCAACTGAATATTCTCTGACTTACGAGAACTTCCACCTTTCGAATACGGAATTATGTGATCGAAATGAAAATCATCTTAAGCTCCGCCGCTCAATTAAACAATAAGGAAGCGCACAAATTATGAACAAAATTGAAATAAAAGCCCCTTACTTAATCTTCGTTGGTAGCGAAACCGACCCCACGGAAGCAAAAACAGGGGCTGGCATGTTTAAATGGCGTCCCGAACTATGCACGGGCCAACTGGTACTTAAAAGTGGCGGGCTGCCTATTGATTTACCATTGATGACAATCGCCCAAGCGAAAGAAGCCGGTGCCAAAACACTTCTCATCGGTACCGCAGCCATTGGCGGCGGCATTCCTGATGAATGGTTGGATACATTGGAAGAAGCCCTTAACGCAGGTTTAGACATTGCAGCAGGTGTTCATAAACGCTTAAACGATATTCCCCGCCTTTGTGCGGCGGCACAGAAATCTGGCGCACGATTAATTGATGTTCGTATTCCACCAAAAAATATTCCCGTTGGCACTGGGAAAAAACGCCGTGGCAAGCGTATCCTTATGGTCGGTACTGATTGTGCCATTGGTAAAAAATACACAGCTCTCGCTGTTGAAAAGGATATGAAAAAAGCGGGCTTAAAAGCCGACTTTCGTGCCAGCGGTCAAACCGGCATTATGATCGCCGGTAAAGGCATTCCCATTGACGCCGTCGTTGGCGATTTTATTTCTGGCGCGGCCGAGCTTTTATCTCCCGATAATGAAGATGATCACTGGGATGTCATCGAAGGGCAAGGCGGCATATTACATCCTGGCTACAGCGGCGTAAGTATGGGCCTTCTTGTTGGCTCACAACCTGATGCCTTCATCGTCTGTCATCATGCTAACCGTACCCATATTAGCGGTTGGGATGACTTCCCGCTGCCCAGCATTGAAGACGTTATTAATCTGACAACGACTGTCGGCGCACAGGTCAACCCCGCCATTCATTGTGTCGGCGTTAGCGTCAATACATCCGACTTAAATGATAATGAGCGCAAAGGCTATCTTGACGCCCTATCCGCACGACTTAATTTACCATGCGTTGATCCCCTTAAGGGCGGCACAAACAAAATTATCGAACGAATCATCGCGGAATTTCCAAACTAAACTTATGATTTAAAAGAGAAATAATAATGAAAATTAAAATTGAAAAACGAGTCTTTGAACATAAAAAACCATTCGTCATCACCGGTTATACTTTCAACACATCCGACACCGTTTGGGTGACTTTGGACCATGACGGTCATGTAGGCCGCGGTGAAGCCATGGGTATTTATTACAATGACGAAGACATGGATACAATGTCTGCTGAGCTTGAAGCGGTAACGTCTTTAATTTCAAATGACATAACATTCGATCAAGTACAAGAATTACTGCCTTACGGCGGTGCGCGTAATGCCCTTGACTGTGCCTTGTGGGATTTAAGAATGAAACAAGCGGGTACATCCATTTGGCAATATTTAAATTTAACACCGAAACCTTTAGTAACTGTTGCCACCGTAGGCATCAATACTCCTGAAAAAATGGCAGACGAGGCCTTGGAACATTCGAAATATGCAAAGCTTAAAATCAAGCTCAGCGAAGATGATCCTATCACCCGCCTAGAAGCCATCCGTGCGGTCAGACCTGACGCCTCATTGATCGTTGATGTCAACCAAGGCTGGACCTTCGCAGAATTAAAAGAATATACCCCCGCCGCACAAAAATTAGGCATAGAAATGATCGAGCAGCCGCTACCACGTGGCAAGGATGAAGAATTAGAAGGATATAAATCACTGGTACCGCTCGGTTCTGACGAATCTTGCCTTGATAGTTCAGAATATGCAGTGTCCGCTGGGCGCTATGACGTTATCAATATTAAATTGGATAAATGCGGCGGTTTAACTGATGCTTTAAAAATCATTGAACTGGCCAAACGCGACGGCAAAGTCCTTATGGTCGGTAACATGTCTGGCACATCCCTTTCAATGGCCCCATCCTATGTTATCGGACAACATTGTCAGTTCGTTGACATTGACGGCCCACTTTTCTTAAAGCAAGACATAGATAATGGTCTAGAATACAAATATGGCGGCGTCGTAAGTGTTCCATCGACAGAACTTTGGGGTTAGTTATTAGTCATGATCTGCCTCAATTAAAACGGTGGAGATAATCATTGATGTATCATTGCATTCTCACTTATGTTTAGGGAACATATATTAATAATGGCGGATGTCAAAAACGCTACTTGTGAATGTCTGCTTTGGGTCGAAAGCAGACTCTCAGATTTAGTCTAATTTTGTGTTTTTATCTACATTTTGTAACTTATGAGACGCCTGTATCTTGCTCATCAATAGAATACCTCCTTCTAGGCCTGCGATTATTGCGATTATTGCGAATTTATACCACTTATTCGCAATAATCGCAGGTTTCGCAACTACCTATAGTTTATTTTCCATGTCTCTTTACGGATTGAACCATCAATTGTTTTGGGTTCTTCATTTTTGACAAGATATTTATGATCTTCTAATACCCTTATAGCTGACATGAGCGTTTTTTTGAGGCGCAATGAATTCGGGCCACTATTCATAATTGGGGATAAATATATATCCTCTTCTGCCCAGTTGTCTTTTAACCAAGTGAGTAACAATTCAGCTTTTATTATATCCTCTGAAACAACGCCCTTTCTTATTCTAACAGTTTCAGATAGATAATACCGTGCTAATGAGATGCCATGCATTGCATTTATAGTACTTATGTAATCTGTGTCATCACCATCAACAACTTGAATTACAGCTGACAAACGAACTGCATGCTCAGTAAGCTTACTCGCACAATCAGCTATAAAATTTCAGTCTTTCTCTGGTGCCTGCCTTTCTTCAATCTCATCATGAAAGGTTGCAAAAACAATCTTTGCATCCTTGGATAGTTTGATTACTTTTGGTTTTAGCTCCCAATCCCTTTCATCAACAATAGGTAATTCTTTATCAAATAGGGCCATTAAGGCATTATAATAGAGTTCCATATCATCATTAAAATAACCAGTTTCTCTATGAAAGCGCGTCCCAATTAATGGTTCAGGTTCGGAGATTAAAAACCTTGCAAGAATACCTTGATTTCTAAATTGTTCATTGCCCATCATAATATTAGCAATTCCATCCTGGACCATCAAATGAATGGCCAGTCTTCTT
>NZ_CBFIEP010000122.1:0-22857 GCF_965661635.1 Pseudemcibacter sp.
TTGAACATGAAATAACTCAGTTCATTGAGTATTATAATCACGAACGCTACCACGAAAGCATCAACAACCTAACGCCTGCCGATGTTTACTTTGGCAGAGATCAATCAATTCTGGAAAAAAGGAGAAGAATTAAAAACAAAATAATTAAACAAAGACGCTTGCAACATCGCAAGATCGTAGCTTAATATTAACACCAATAGGAGATCAAAGCCTCCTTATGAAATAGGCCAATGGATTCTCAAATCATTTGATGACGGACACGACATCATCCGGTGTTACTTTGCCGGGCACACCAGTCAATTCAAGCACGTCATTGGCTAGCTTTAAAACGCGTCCTCGTTTGATCATCGTTTCTTCATCATCCGCAACACCGATCACACGCGTCTTTTCGCCCATGGCTGCAAATCCGGCAACCAGACCTGCTTGTGTGCTGCTACTACCGGTGCATTGCAATACATAATCAAAATGAATGTCACGTTCTTTTGATTGTTCAACAATTTCTTGGGCACAATCAAGGTACCCTAACGTACCAAGCTTATGATCAGACGCGCCCCCATCTATCAAATAAGGTTTATGTCCCTGTTTTTTAAGGTATTCAACAAAATCTTCTAAGGGGCCCTGATCTTCGATGGGTCGGACGGTTTCATCAATATATAAATCCGCCCCCATCATGCTGCTTAAAAATATATTGCCCACTTTTCTGTAATTCGGACCAGCGTCTTTCGTCCATCCGTAATGAAGCAGCGCACATTTCATATTATTTTTTGCTGCTGCTGCCGCCGTTTGGCGAGTGTGGTTTGATTGGATCGCTCCAACGGTCACAAGCATATCATATCCCTTGGCCAAGGCATCCCCCACTAAATAATCAAGCTTGCGGGTTTTATTACCGCCCCCTTCCAAGCCGGTTAAATCATCCCTCTTAATCCAAAGCTCTTGCCCGTACAGCAATTGACCAAAATTCTTTAAAGGATGCATTGGTGTCGGCAACAACGCCAACTCAGCATTTGGCCATTTTGAAAGTTTTTCTTTAATCAAAGTCAAACCCTCAAAGGCTTCAAAGTTCCTCGTTCCTGATCATCCATTTGATCCATAAGACCTGTTTCCCAGCGTAGATATTCTCTCGCGTGTTCCATATTGCCGCTATGGCGGCCGTGTGTGTGGAACATGAAATCTATGCGCTCGCTATCGGGCGGGCTGTCAGGCGTGGAAACCATCTTAAGACCCGCCGCTTTCCATTCGTCGGGCTCTGTTAATGAAATGATGGCATTGCCACCTAAATCCTTAACGATGAATTGCGCGGTGAATAAATCGGACGCAATGACGACTGGTTTCCCTTTAATATCAATTTTTGAAAGTTGTGGTCTTATGGTCCAGATGGCACCATCAATATGGCCTTCGCGGTAATCTTCGCTTGAGCGGGCATCTAAAATCATTGCGTCCGTATTTTTAAGCCCTTCTGCGTTGATAAATTCTAACCCTGATACATCAATATCAAATTCACCAACATGGACTAATTCCTGAACCGTTTCAGGATCAAGAAGATAAGCATCATGTCCCATTCCCTTAAGCCAGATTGCCGTCATGACCGCACGGATTTTGAAGTTATCATATAAAACGATGCGACCGTTTCTGGTTGCAAACCATTGGTCGGTTGCTTGAATTAATTGCCCGCCTGGAGTATGGCGAAAACCGTTAATATGGCCCGCTTCATATTCTTCACGAGATCTAATGTCATATTGGAATGTGGTTTTATTTGTTTCGTTTTTCCACTTATTTAAATCTGCCATACTAATGACCGGAATATCATATTCGGCGATCATTTGATTTGCTTTTTCCCCAGCATCCTTGACAATATTATCATCAATATCATTGGGGTATGATCGCTTAGCACCATATTCCAGTTCAAGTCCCGCGAGTTTCCAACCCATGGTTCCATTTTCAAGGGCATAAACCTTATTTGGAATTCCAAGTCTTCTTAATGTTTCGGCACCAATTAAGCTTCTGGTGCGTCCGGCGCAATTGACGATGATATCCTGATCAGGGCGCGCGAGCATTGCTTGATATCTGAGTGACAGTTCCGCGTTAGGGCACGAGGTGGATGATGGGATCGTCATACGGTTAAACTCTTCGGGTGTTCGTCCGTCTAGAATAATGAAATTATCATCACCCTTATCCATACGTGCTTTTAATTCCGGTGCAGTAATGGATATTGTACCAAGTTCATGTTCCACCACTTCACCGAATGATTTTGATGGTGCGCTGATCCCTTCATAGAGCGCATAACCCACGTCTTTCCATGCGCTAACGCCCCATTTTAAAACGACCACATCTTCATAGCCCAAATCTTCAAGGTGCTTAGCGGCCTTTTCTGAAACGCCGTTTCCGCCGTCCATTAAAATAACTTTTGTATGCTTGCCAGGAACATAAAGCCCAATACGCGCTTCAAGAATACTGTAAGGCACATGAGAGACAAAAAACGGATGACCACCGCCATATTCCGCCGTTTCACGGATATCCAGAAAGGCCCACTCATCTTTGCTTGAGAGTATTTTTTTTACTTCATGTGCCGTTTTATAATTCATGTGACTACCTTAAACTTAATTCTTTTTCTGCTGCAATAAATCCAAAAGCGCTCCAGGCGCTCGTATCCATAAAACGTTCCATTAGATCATAGGCGCGTTCTTCATCACCGTTATAAAGGAACCAATTTTCGACACCAAATGCAATCGCCGCACCGCTTGGATCATTGGGATCAACATCGGTTAATTGCACCGCTGGAATGATGCCTTTATACATCAGCGTCAGGTTGTGATAAGACATATTTTCAATTATTTCCATGTCTTCTTTGATGTTATGAAGGGAGGCTTTAGCCTCTTCCTCTTTACCGAGGCGGCGAAGATTCATATACATCCAATGGCCCGCCGAAACGATATTATCATCATTTAAATCAATGTCTTGTCCCATTTTAAAAGCATCATATGATTTCTGCCATTCCTGCCTTAGGAAATAAGAAAGACCCAAATGATAATAAATATTACTGTGGGTGCTTGTTAAATAAATCCCTTGTGGATTTGGTGCACCGTCCGGCTCTATTTTATCTTCTGTACCTTTAATAAGCTCCGCTGCCATTTCATAGTCAGCGACAGCACGGTCAATTTCTCTAACTGAAATATAACGATGACCACGATGACGATAAAGACGTGCTTCATTTGGGAATTTTTTAATGCCATCTGAATATATTTCAATGGCGCGGCGATAGTCGCCCGTATAAGCCACTCGGCGGCCATACCAAATGATATTCATAACATCATCGGGGTTTTGATCATATTTTGCTTTGGCTTCTGCTAAATTATTCAGAAGTCTTTCTGATGGTTTGGCCGGATAAAGTGGTTCTCCTAAAAATGACATTGCCTGAGCTTCGGCTGGTACATTTCTACTAAATAATGCTTCACGGGATTTAAGATCAACTTCCGCCGCAATATATCCAAATGAACCCCATGATGATGTTTTTAAGAAACGCTCCATCAAGTTATAAGCTTTTTCCTGCTGACCGTTATAAAGGAACCAATTGGCAACACCGTATGTTATGCTTGCACCTGCCGGGATATTAGGGTCGGCACTTAAAACTTCTGCTTCTGGCACCTCACCCTTATAAAACATCACGAGCTTATGATAATTATGAACTTCGATAATATTCATATCGGCGGTGACATGACGCAAGGCTTCTTCGGCCTCTTGATCACGACCTAAGCGTTTTAGATTCATATAAATCCAATGGGTCGTGGACGACGTGTTATCATCATTGAGATTTAAATCACGTCCCATTTTATAAACGCGTAATGAATTTTCAAAATCATGTTTTAAATAATACGCGAGCCCAAGATGGTAATAAATATTACTATGTGTACTGGTGACGGGAATTCCTGCTGGGTTGGGTGCGCCGTCCGGTTCAATTTTATCTTCAGTGCCTTCAATTAATGTTGCGGCGATTTCATAATCCTCGATAGCGCGGTCGAATTCACGGATCGTGATATAACGATGACCACGGTGGCGATACATACGCGCGTCATTTGGATGTTTCCTAATTCCTTCAGAGAATATCAATATGGCTCTACGGAAATCACCCGTATAAGCAACACGGCGGCCATACCAAATGATATTATTAGCATCCATTGGGTCCGCTTCATACTTTGCTTTTGCCTCTACTAAATTCGCCAATACCTTTTCGTTTGGCGCAGGCATACTTAAAGGCTGATCAAATAATGAAATTGCCTGTGACCCATGTGGCACTTCAGGTAATAAATGTGATTGCTGTGCGAATGCTGATGCACTCATAACTAATGTAAATAATATAAATAATGTTCTCATTTTCAATCCCCTAATGATGCAAGATAATCCCGAATAGCGCGCACTTTGACGGGATCAGTAATATGACGGGAGAAATCATCACCCGGCGCCATTGATGGCGCATTTTCTGTATAGGGGCTGCCGACCATTGTGCGGCATGATGAATGCACTTCCCCTGTTTTAAATATTTTAAAAAGATTTTCCAAATTCGGTGGGTTGATTTTAGAGCACGGCATGATTGAAATTCGCCCCGCTGCTTTTTCAATAACCGATTTAATATTAAACGCGCCTTCAATTGCCGTCTCTTTTTGCCCGGACGTCAAAATACGTTCGATTCCCAATTCAATGGCAATTTCCAATGCTTCGCTTGTATCCGGTGTCACATCAAAGGCACGGTGCAGCGTTACACCCATGCCTTCTGCATGATCAATCAGTCGTTTTAATTTTTGTGTATCGAGTGCACCATTTTCATGGGTTATACCTATGACAATACCAGCCATACCATATTTCCGGCAGGTATCAATATCATGGAGCATCACATCCATATCTTCAAAATTGAAAATAAAATCACCGCCGCGTGGACGGATCATTGCATAAATGGGTTTTCCTAACTTTGCAGCACGTTGCATTAATCCGGCACTTGGTGTTGTGCCGCCGATCCCTAACGCATCACATAATTCCAATCTGTCGGCACCATTATTCACCGCATTCATCGCGCCTTCAATGTTATCGACACATACTTCAAATGTAATTTTGCTCATTTTATAATTCTACTTCGCTTATGCGGGGAAACAGCAACATCCCCCAAAAATTTTAGTTATCTAAATGCACACTTTTTAGGAGGTGCTAATTAATTCAAACCAACTCACTAGGACGTTGTTCTGGAGCACTCATGGATGGTTTCCATAGCCAATATAAGCCAGGTTCATCCAAATTATAAGATACAACCTTATGATTGCCTTTATTGTCGATTGCGTGGATCACTAATCCGGCGATAAATCCGCCCTTTAAACTATCGACTTCCTCGACCGCGAATTTCACGGCATCATCAAGTGACTTGCCCATTTGCATGGCCATCACGATACTGCGTGACGTGCTACAGCGGATTGCCATTTCACCCGTATGGGTACAAGCTGCCGCACCATATAGGCTATCAGCATAAAATCCGGCGCCTGCAATCGGGCTATCACCAAGGCGTCCGGGATATTTCCAACCCCAACCAGATGTACTTGTTGCAGCGTGGATACCCTGATTTGCATCTTTACACATGAATACGGTCGTATCTCTTACTTTTTCTGGATCGGTAATAACACTATTAAGTGGTGCAAGCGGAATATTAGGGAATTTTTTAAATTCTTCTTCGCTTAATACATCGCGTAATTTTTGTTCCCAAACTTCACCAGAATTTTCAAGCAGTGTTTTCACTTTAGGAAGGCCTATTTCTGCGGCAAGGCGATCGGCGCCATCACCGGTCACCATAACATGATTTAATTTTTGCATCACCGCGCGAGCAACTTGCGCCGCATGATAAGTGCGTTTTAGTGCACCAACCGCACCAACCTCACGGGTATTACCGTCCATAACGCCGCCATCAAATTCCATTACGCCTAATATATTTGGCCAGCCGCCATAACCAACACTGCGAATTGTTGGATCGGCTTCGACTTTATTAATACCCTCAATCATAGCATCTAGGCCATACATCCCATCTGTAAGATGCCCTGCTGTTGTTTCAATTCCCGGCTCTCCTGTAACATTGGTGAGCAGGATCATTTCATCTTCTCTACTATTTGATTGCGCAAATGACTTGTTGGCTGACATTGAAAGTGCTGCCGCGGCGGCAGTTGTCTTTATAAAATTTCTTCTGTCCATTTTAGTCCCTCAGTTACTTATGTTTATATTTGTATCTTGGTCGAATTAATCACGCGCATCAATAAAAAACTGCCACAGATAAGAATTTAAATTACCTGCGGCAGAAATTTTAAAATGTTAAATTTTTGATTTCAAGCATCTATAGCTTTTACATCATCGCCGCTAAATCCGCTTCAGCAGCAATATAACCGAAAGAGCCCCACGCTTTAGCCTTCATCATACTTTGAAGCATTTCTTTCGCTTTGGCTTCATCACCATTATAATAGTGCCAATTAGCAAGGCCATAAGCGGTCGCCGCATCTGCACTATCCTCTAAGTCAATGCCTTCTGATATCTCAGATTCGGTGAGTTCACCTTTATAGAAAAGAGTGAGTTTATGATAAGTATGATTTTCAAGAATTTTCATGTCTTTATTAATCACATCAAGCACATGTTTTGCTGCATCATGTGTCTCACCAGCGCGACGACGGATCATGTAGCGCCAATGCGTGATTGATACACGATTATCGTCATTTGTCGCAACATCAAGATCAAGATCATAAACACGTTTTGCGTTCTCCCAATCATGCTTAAGATAATAAGCAAGCCCAAGATGATAATAAATATTTCCGTGCAGAGTACTCACAGGAATTCCAAACTCGTTTGGTGCCCCATCTTGTTCGACTTTATTAGACTTACCTTTAATCATTTCTCCCGCTTTTTCAAGGTCCGCGATCGCACGATCAAACTCACGAATTGTGACATAGCGATGACCACGATGACGCAAAAATTGCGGATCATTCGGGTTATCTAACATACCTTCAGAAAAAATCTTAATCGCCTCACGGAAATCACCCGCATATGCAAGGCGGCGACCATACCACACAGCGTTATCTGAATTCATCGGATAATCCATGTATCTATAACGGGCATCGGCAAGGTTTTTCAGAACTGTTTCATTCGTCGCATCAGGCATAGTTAATGCTCTGCCATCAATTAATGAAACGGCTTCAGCACCTTCTGGAACATCTGAATAAAGATTACTTTGAGCGAACACATTTCCTACTGTAAGTAAGGATAAAGCCGCGGAGATTTTAAAGATTTTTTTATACATTGAATAAGCCTATATTTTGTTGGGATTTTATATCCGTTTTGTATGACCATATATATGGACAAAACCCACATTCTTGTCAATAAAACAAAAAAAGGCAAAATTATGCGTTATTGCTCTTGATCCATTTGGTAATTTCATCTGCAGTATCTGCTCTTTTAATATAAAACCCTTGAGCTTGATCACACCGCATTGTGGCAAGTTTTTTAAGCTGATCCTCTGTTTCAACCCCTTCAGCAATAACATTTAAATTAAAGCTATGCCCTAATCTAATGATCGCTTCCACCAAAGAATGTGCGCTTTTGTCTTGATCCATATCTCTGATGAAACTCTGATCAATTTTTAACTTATCAACTGGCAACCTTCTAAGATAAGAAAGTGATGAATAACCTGTACCAAAATCATCGATCGAAAGCTGAACACCCATTTCAGATAATTCATGCAAAATTCTTATGATTTCTTCGGTTTGGTTCATGATGACGCCCTCCGTAATTTCTAAATCCAAATATTCTGGATCTAATTTTACGGCTTCAAGACAGTTACGAACGAACTTGGGGAAATCTTTTTCGTGAAAATGAAATGGTGAAATATTCACCGCCATTTTAAAGGGCTCCAATCCTTGATCCTGCCATTTTTTTGCTTGATAACAAGCTTCAGGTAAAAACTGTTCTGTAAGAGGGATTATTTGTTTTGTATGTTCAGCAAGCGGTATAAAATCATCTGGCGATATCCATCCTTTATCAGGATGTTGCGAGCGCAGTAAAGCTTCGACACCATTAATCTGGCGATTATCAATGTTAATCTGTGGTTGATAATGAAGTAAAAATTGGCTTTTGCTAATGCTATCACGAATATCAAATAACATATTCGTTCTTTCCATAATCTCTGAATGCATTCCGTGGTCATAGACTACGACACTATATGCATTAGTAAGCATGGCTTTATTATAAGCTATCTTTGCATTTCGATTTATGTGATCTGTTTTATCGGCATGGTCCGGATAAATACTTATCCCTACAGAAATAGTCATCTCTATTGAGTTTTCACCTATTTTAATAGGTGCAGCTAATATTTTATTTAATTCTTCAACAAGTTCTAGAACTTCATTTAAATTATTTTCATTGCTGGTGATAATATGAAATTCATCATAGGCAACATGGGATAAATGCACATCATCTTGAAAAAATTCTTTACAGCGATTTGCGATTTCTGTCACAACTTGATCACCAGCACTCAAACCTAAAAATTCATAAATTTCATTTAACGAATTTAAACCAAAATAAACAAGCGCCATAAATTGTTCGTCTTTAAGCTTCTCATTTTTAGCCGCTTCTCTTCTAAAATCGACAATGCGCTTTCTGACTTATTTTTTATGCAATACTTGATTAGGCAGACCGGTTAAACTGTCATGCTGCAATACATGAATGATATCATCTGTTCTGGCCTGCTCAAGTGATGTTACATCAGTATAATTTAATACAAGCTGATCATCACTTATCTTCATTACTTTACTATATAAATTACGACCATCCGCCATTACTAATTTCACAAGGTCATCTTCATTCTTCTCTTGCAAAATTTCTTTAATATGCGCGTCAGCTGCATGATTAACATCAACATTACCTTGCCAAGATTGTTTGATAATTTTGCGAATAACCTCTTTCAAGGTCATGCCACGTTTTATTAATCCAGTAGGTAAATTAAATATATTTTCAAATGACTTATTCCATGAAATCATTTTTCGATTTCGATCGAACATTGCCGCACCCGCTCCTAAATTATCAAGCAACAGTTGAAATCCTTCATATGATTTTTGGTTTTGCTTGGCGATTTGCACAACCTCATCCATTAATAATGAATTGCGGTTTTGTAAAAATAGAGCGCTTAAAATCATTCGGTGAAGACTTTGTCCAATAAGGCCTGCGACGACACAAAAGGTTAATGCCCCTATCCCCATTATCGTTCCATATTCTTCTGAATTCGCATTAATTAAATAGACCGTACTAAATATCGCTATAGGTATTAAAAAAGCCCAAATAACATAGGTATGTGCACTGCTGCTTATGGCTGAGATACAGCATAAAGCAAGTAACAACGTCACTAGTGTTAAAGTAAGAAGTTCCCCTTGCAGATAGTCAACGGGTATGAGCGTCACTAACCCCCACATAACACCTAATAAAAACGTAATACCTGTATAAATTAAGAGCCATTTATTGGATTTTACGTAAAAATCGGATTTAAAAGACGCGCGATAAATCACAAGCCTGACGGCTAGTAAAAACATCATTCCGGTGGCCCAATAATACTGCAGCGATGAGGTAAAATTATCGCTAAAAGACCAAAAGTAAACGACTATTATCACAACACTACCGAGTGTATTAGGAATAATATGAGAAAATAATATTCTTAATTGGTCAGGTAAGGTTTGGCGGAGTTGATCGCGATCACTCGATGCTTCTTTTATATTATTTATATCGACTATTTTACTTGCTCCAGAAGGAAAGGTCTGAATAATATCATTAATAATATAGAATTAACGATAATTAATTAATATATAATTACAATTTTATACGGATAAAATTATGCTTAAGGCAAATCAACTTACAATTACCAACATACGTAATGAACTTAATAAAATTAGTGATGAGATGCTTATTCTCATTAAAAAATATAACTTAATGGCCAATTCTCAATTGGAAGTAGTTGAAATGGCACGGCAAAATATTACTGATCAAAAAGATTATATACGGTTTTTAGAACTATCATTAGAAGGCCGTATATACGGCGATGCCGCTGAAGCTCTTGAAAAAGCAACGGTTTCTCAAAATGAAAGCCAGAAACCTCATTAGGTAATTTTTCTTTTAGTTCAGAACTTTTTCAAGCCCGTCAAAAATCATATTCCAACCTTGAATGGTTAATTCTTCATATTCTGACCAAACATCATCCATTTCATGTGTGATCAAAACTCTGCATCCATTTTCCGTCTTTTCAAAATCGATAATTACGTTTGAGAGTGCATCATCATTGGCCGTTTCCATATAATAACTAAAAACGATACGTTTTGGACGATCAATTTCATGAAATGTACCCACATGCATTGCCATTTCTTCGCCGCGTCTTTCTCCTATTCTGAAATCTCCTCCGACACGAGGATCAACATCTGATACTTTATCAACACCCTCAGGCGTGCTAAACAACCACTTTCCAAGATTTTTTGTATCTAACCATTCATCAAAGACAATTTCCAAGGGAAAATTAAATTCACGAGATACAGTCACCTTAAAAACGTTAATGATATTTCTTCTTTCAACCATTATTACCTCCTATTAGTTAAAGTATCTCTTTCAAAACACTTCGGGAAATATTACCGCCGCAAGCAATGATTGCGACTTTTTTGCTGGCCCATTTTTCCTGTTGCTTTAAATATCCTGCAACAGCGACCCCAACGGCCCCTTCACCAATCGTATTGGTATCATCAATAAAAATCCTTAAACCTTCAATCAACTCTTCTTCGCTTACCTCTAAATATTCATCAACATAATCACGGCAATATTCAAATGTAATCGTCCCCATTTCAACACCACCCGCGGGACCATCTGATAAGGTTGGGTCTGACGGCAGATCAAGCACTTCACCAGCAGCCACACTTTGCATCATGACATTTGAATTAGAGGGGGATACGGCAATTATTTTTGTCTTTGGTGATAAATTTGCCATAGCGATCGCGATCCCAGACATTAGGCCTCCACCGCCTAATGAAATAAATACTGCGTCCAAATCCTGAACTTCTGAAAAAAGTTCAAAACCAATCGTTCCCTGACCTCCAACAATTTGTGGATCATTATAAGGAGAAATAAAAGGAATATCATTTTCAGCCGCAAATTTGCGTGCATTTTTTTCACCGTTAATGGGATCCCCTTCATTTTTCACTACGTCTACGCCATATGAAACCATACCGTCGTATTTAGCTTGTGACATATCATCAGGACCAAACACGGTTCCTTTTGTGCCCGTTTTCTGGCACATGTAGCCAACACCTGCTCCATGATTACCCGTAGATGCTGTTACTACGCCCTTTTTTCGCTCAGCGTCCGTCATGGAAAGAATTTTATTAGCCGCACCACGTAATTTAAATGAACCGGTTGGGTTTAAATTTTCCATTTTAAAAAAAACACGCGTGTCACTATCACTTAATGTTTTACTTAATCTAAGCGGTGTTGGCGCGACTACATGCTTAATTCTTGCTGATGCCTTAGCAATTTCAATAAATTGATCTGTACCTAATTTCTTACTCATTTAATTTACTTTCCCTGGTGATAATTTTTCATCGAAATTAGTCACATTATATTTTTCAACGATTTCCTTGACCTTATCAACATCGATTGCCTCTAACGTTCCGCGACTACTCTTTACCGTTTCCGCCTTTAACATCGCATTATAAACGCTTTCCTGTATTGCTTCGACCACAGCTTGGAATAATGGCGACATCGCCGTATTGCTTAATGTTTTGGCAGGAACGGGCTCCCGCGCGCCACGGTCACGACGCACGTCCGGACTGGTGGAAAAGGCGATCACATAATCACCCGAACTATTATGAGCAACGGACCCTGTCCGCGCGAGCCCCATCATGCCCCGCTTCGCCAAACGGTCAAGATTTCGAGATAAAATCGGCGCATCGGTAGCAACTACCATCATCATTGAACCACCGTCCATGGGAACAACACCTTGTCTCGCTTCTTCTAATTGCGTTTGATAAGAATATTGCCCAAGTTCGCGACCAACTGGAGCCCCATTTACATTTAAATCGCCACCGAAGTTCGTTTGCACCAAAACACCAACCGTATATCCACCAAGGCTTTTCGGCAATACACGTGAACTTGTACCAATGCCACCTTTCCATCCAAAGGCCTGAGTACCACGACCTGCGCCAACGCTACCTTCTTCAACCGGTCCCGACTTTGCGGCCTTTAATGCCGCAAACGTATATTCCGACTTTGCGCTATCATCTGACCACATATTATTCACGCGACTATCATTGGTTTCGCCAACCACAGGGTTGACTGTATGCTGTCCCTCACCCGGTTTATCTAGCATCCAGTCCTTTAATGCTTCCGCCGCCGTCCAAACACACAGCGTGCACCCAAGGATAATTGGCGTTTCAATTTCACCAAATTCACGCACCTGTGTTTCACCAACCAATTTCCCATAACCATTGCCCGTATGGATCCACGCGGGAATAGGATGGGTATACATATTATGATCCGATGGAATAATCGCAGTAATACCGGTCCTGACATCATCACCGGCATTAACTGTATGATGACCAACCCGAACCCCGGCTACATCGGTAATTGCATTATGTTCACCCGGCGCTATTGTGCCGACAATAATGCCAATATCCCGTGACCTTGGTTTATCATTTTCTGCCATCGAAACTGAACTTAATAATAAAGAATTACTGATTAATATGCTAAGCGTTAAAAGTGCCTTTTTATTCATGATCAATCCTTATTTGATAGACAAAAAAGCTCGCACATTCAAAGAATGAAATCAACCTGAATAAATGTTTGCTTAATTTTGCCGCAAAGGGTTAGTATATTTTTGAAAAAATAAGGGAGAAAGATAATGAGCCAATCAAGACGCAACTTTTTAAAAGCAGTCGGTGCAAGCGCGGGCATGAGCGCACTTTATATGTCCGGCAGCAATACAATGGCGCTGGCGGCAGGAGATGTTCGCGCCATGGCCACGGCACAAAATGGTATGACAGGCACAGAGATATTTTGGGATAAATTGCGCGATGAGTTTATCATTGAAAAAGATTTGATCATGTTAAATGCTGCCAATATGACGCCAACACCAAAAGTGGTTCATGAAACGGTGATTGAACATACTCGCGACATGGAAATGAATTGTTCATTTCAAAATCGCGGTAAATACGGCGGGTTGATGCAACGATCACGCGATTTTATTGCGGGCTTCCTTGGTGCGGATGCGGATGAAATTGGATTTGTCAGAAACACATCTGAAGCCAATAATACTGTCATCAATGGCCTTGACCTTGGCCCGGACGATGAAGTGCTTATCTGGGATCAAAATCATCCTTGTAATAACATTGCCTGGTATCAACGTGCTGAACGACTTGGATTTAAAGTTGTGACCGTATCAACCGACCCTAAGTTAAATGCAATCGAAGATTTAATCCGCCCCTTTAAGGAAGCCATTAATTCAAAAACGAAAGTTCTTGCCTTTAGTCATATCTCAAATCAAACGGGAACCACCCTTCCGGGGAAAGAATTGACCCAACTTGCCCATGCAAACGGGGCAAAATCGCTCGTGGATGGTGCACAAACGTTTGGTTATATGGATATTGATTTACATGATATGGGATGTGATTTTTACACCTCAAGCGGACAGAAATGGATCCTAGGCCCTCGTGAAGCGAGTTTTATTTATGTAAAAAAAGAAGCACAAGCCGAACTATGGCCCAATATTGTCACTGTGGGCTGGGAACGCTCAAAAGTGAATGGCGCTCAAAAATATGAAAGTCTTGGCCAACGTGACGATGGCCGCCTTTGGGCATTGGGGCGTGCGGTTGAATTCCACAATATGATCGGGCAAACACGTATAGAAGAACGCATCAATGCGCTCGCAGGAACTTTGCGTAATCATTTATCAGAACAAGTGCGTGACATTGATTTCTTAACTGAACAAGCAGACGGCTTTAATAGCGGTATCGTGGTGGCCCTTATTTCAAATACCGACGCAAAAAAAGCTGCCAAAACCATTTATGAAAATTATCGCATCTCGGGTGCGATTGGCGGAAACGGTGATGTGCTTCGCGTAAGGTTGTGTCCGCATATTTATAATTCTATGGATCAAATGGAACGCACAGCGAAATATATTTCGCTCTCCATTTAAGTGATAAATTTTAAAAAATAACAATTAGGAAATAAACCAAATGAAATATAAATTATTGAGCCTCTTATTGGCTTCATCAATCACTTTTTCTGCACATGCCGCTGACAACGAATTAAGCGCTGCTGAAAAAGCTGATGGTTGGGAACTTCTTTTTGACGGTCAAGATATCGACAAAAACTGGCGCGGCTATAAAATGGAAACTTCCCCAACCAAATGGGAAGTGGAAGACGGGGCAATTTTCTTTAATCCAAATAATTACGGTACGGGCGGTGATATTATCAGCCGTGAAAAATATAGCGAATTTGAGTTTTCATTGGAATGGAAAGTGGCCGCCGCATCAAATAGTGGGATTTTTTATCATGCCGTTGAAAGCGATGATTATAAATTTCCTTATGAAACGGCCCCTGAAATGCAGGTATTGGACAATGATCGACATGCGGACGGCAAAATAAAACAACATCGTGCTGGGGATCTTTATGATCTGGTAAAAAGCCGAGTTGAAAATGTGAAGCCTGTCGGCGAATGGAACAAAGTTTTAATCAAAGTAAAAGGCAACAACCTTGAACATTGGCAAAACGGTGAAATGGTTATTAAAACAACCATGTGGGATGATAATTGGGCTTCACTTATTAAAGACAGCAAATTTGCCACTTGGCCGAGATTTGGTAAATCAAAAATTGGCCATTTTGCATTACAAGATCATGGTGATCCGGTTTGGTATAAAAATATTAAAGTAAAAAAATTAAATTAATCAGTCGGCTGCGGGCGGTTTTATTTTTAGACGTTCTTTTATAAGCGCTAAGAATATGGCCGCCGAAATACCAGACGCGGAAAAAAGCATACACATCACCATGATTTGATATCGCACAGCAATTAATGGAGAGACGCCGGATAAAATTTGCCCCGTCATCATTCCTGGTAATGAAACGAGACCAACACCAAATAAAGCATTCACGATCGGAATTAGCGAAGCACGTAGAGCAATACTGCGTGCTTTTTTGTATGGCTCTCCTCTGCTCATTTCGGCCTCAACTCTTTCGGCTGCTAGGCTGATACTATTCATTGAGCTGGAAAAAATCATTCCGGCAAGCGGGACTAAATAGCGCGGCTCATACCATGGCTCTAATCCCAGCACCCCTTGAGTGATCATAAAGAGTACCGATCCGCCGCCAATAAAAATTGAGATAAATGATAATGGATACAGAGCCTTACGATGGATTTTTAAAGTTCTAAGTGAAATCCAACTAGAAACCAAAAGCATTACTGATAGCACGGTAAGTATAATCCAAACGTTTTCTGCATTAAATAGAAACGTTAAAAAATAACCAACGACAAGGAGTTGAACGAGCATCCGAGATATGCCGAAAAGGGCCTCTTTACTATCGCCTTTCCATTGCTGCAAAATGATGAGCACAATGACAACAGGAATAAATGCCAATGCAAGATTAGCCAGTGATATTACCTGTATCGTATCCATTTTTTCCCTTTTGAGTTTGTTGGCTAGACTTTATAACAGCCTTATCATAATTGCATCTCTAAAATTGAAAAAATCACTATTACCTAAATTCTACAATCAGAATTTTTTAATAATTTTCAAATAGGCAAATTTATATTAAAAAAAAACGGGTATTTTGAGTAAAAACATATTATAGCTACTGTTAATTACATGTTCATCATAAATTTGGAATTATGCTGTTTAGGATTTTCCACTGAAGAATTTAAAGGTTAAGAAATGAGTATTAGCTATAATAGCGCTTATAAGCATAATAATAAATTAAATGTATCAAAATTAAGCAAATCATTTTTCATTGCTGTACAACTAGGGTCATTTACGTGTCTTTCTGCCTATGCACAAGAAGTGACAATCTCCGATGAAAGAAATACCGGAATAAGCACAGGTTCAGCTAATGGTGGCAGTGCTGCTGATATCATTATTGATACAGACGGCAGTATCAACCTTGAAAGCGGAACAGGTATAACAATTGATAGCAATAATGATGTTACTATTAACGGTAGTATTAATAATAATGCACAGAGTGATGCAATTGGCATTAATATCTTGGTTCCAGATGCCGGGACACGAGTTTCTGATCTAACTGTTTCGGATAATATTACTATTAGTGCCGTTGGGGACAATGATAATCTCGGAACCAATAATTTTGGATTACTTGTTGAAGGGGATGGAACCCTCCAAGGTGATTTATTTTTTGATGCTAACGGTGACATAAGATTGTTTGGCAGCAACTCGGCAGGCGTATCTTTAAAATCTGACTTAGATGGCAATTTAACTTTAAACGACATCTTAGTTACTGGTGATAACAGTAACGCAGTTGAGATATTTGGAAATGTAAATGGAAATATAGCGTCAAATTCCAACATTACTGCTAGGAATGTAAATAATCATGGTATTTATATTGGTGGTGATGTTACCGGTTCTTACAAAAATAGGAGCGCTATTCAAACTGGAACAGACTCTTTTACCAATTTTTCTACAAATATTACTACGGATGCGATCTCAGGAATAGCTTCACTAAGAATTAGTTCGAACATTACCGGTGGTTTTGAAAATAGTATTGTCTATTTTGATATTAATGGTAATGAAATTAATGTTGCAGAAAACGAATCCACTGCCGGCCTATCTACAAACACTAGTAATATCAGTGCCTTGGGTGGAGGTTATGCTGTGATGATAACCCCTGAAAAAATTGATGACACTCCATGGACAGACATCACCCTTGGAAATTCAAACTCCTTTTATGGTGATTATTCTTTTGTCAATCAAGGTACTATTAGAGCCAGAGGGATAAATAGTGGACAAGAAACAACAGCCATATTAATTTCAGGGGCGACAAATAATTCTACCACATATTCAACAAGTTTCGATTTTGGTCTATATAATGGACTTTGGGGTACTATTGAAAGTGAAGCGTTAGATGCGAATTCAATTGCAATAGATATTGGTGTTGATACTACAATTCCGGAAATAATAAATAACGGAATTATTGCTTCCACTGCAAATACTACATTTGACAATGATGGCATTAGAAGCGGCTCAGGTGGTGATGCTTACGGCATTAGAATAGGTTCAAGCAGTGTTGTTAATCGCATAGAAAATGATGGCACAATAAGTGTTACAGCAGCTGGCGCAAGTACTTCCGCTTACGGAATAATCGATAATTCAGGCTCTGTTAGTGAATTTACGAATACTGGAATTCTAAGAACATTTAAGGATGCCGATAGCAATGGTCAAACAATTGCTTTAGACCTTTCCAATAATAATACTACTATTGACTTTAATAACGAAGGACAAATAGTAGGCGATGTTTTACTGGGTGATGGTATCAATACAATTGATATCGTTGGCTTGTCAGAAACAGAATTAAATGAAGCAACACAAGCATTTATTGATGAAGGCATACTGGAAGAATTATATCAGCCTCGCTTGGTTCGTGGGATTGATGGCGCATTAATCCTTGGCACAGGGTCTAGTACAATCAATATGAATGGTAATTCGGTTATAGAAGGTGGCATTATTTCACCTAATGGCAATTTAAATATCACACTAAATGATCAATCTGAACTTCGTGTTACGTCTGCAAACAGATTAAATACTGAGAACCTAGCAATTAACGATCAGAGTACCTTAATAGTAGAAATTGAAGGGGATGGTAACTTTACTGGGGGCGTAAATGCTACTGGTGACGTTGTTTTTGGCCCAGAAAGTAACCTGTCTATTGAGATCGCGTCTCTCGTTGGCGAAGAAAATACATTTGAAATAATAAAATCCAATAGCCTGACTATTGATAGTGACGCAAATATATTTAACGCAAATGATCAATTATTTATTTATGATATTTCTTCAGAAATAGATGATACTTCCGTAACTGTTGAATTAAGAAGAAAAAGTGCCCTAGAATTAGGCCTTAATCAAAACCTTTCAGCAATTTATGAAGCTTCAATTCCAGCGTTATTTGATAATGAAGAAATAGCTTCCCAAATTAGTAGCATTGTAACAGAAGAAGAGTTCACTTCTATTTATAATCAAATGATGCCTAATAACTTATCGCAAGCAAGCAGACAAATTTTAATAACTAATAATAGTTTATCAGTTGGTGCAGTTTCTGGGCGGCTCGATAATCTGCGTCTCTTAAAACGAGTTCCAGATAGTCCATTAGAATCAGGGCATGGATTCTGGGTGCAACAGTATGGTAGTAGATATGATTTCGACAATTCAATTGATGAAAAACCAGCTTATGGCCTGACATTTGGTTTAGCTGCCGGTTATGAAATCGCTGTAACTGATCAGGGTGCATTGGGTATTAGCATCGCGAAGAACTTCGCGGATATTAAATTGGATAATGCAGGTTCAAGCCGAGTTGGACTTGAAAATACGCAAGCAGGAGTTTACGGGTCATTTTGGCTATCTAATTTATTCGTTGAAGCTCAGGCTAATGTTGGTTTACTTGACTTTGAAAGCGACAGAAACGTTATTTTTAGCGATTTATCGCGTACATCTGTAGGTGAATGGGATGGCTTACAATATTCATCTAACCTTAAAGTTGGCTATCAACTTGATTTGGGTAGTAAGTTTAGTTTAACCCCCTCAGCTATCATCAATTACACCAATATTAAACAAGACCCATATACTGAATCTGGCGGCGGTGGCGGTATTGACTTATCTGTTTCAGAAATCAGAACCGATTCTATGATAGGTACTGTTGAAATGGAATTTGCCTATACCACTAACTTTACAAGTGGTGACGACGTAATTGGACAACTTAGGTTTGGTCTTCATGGTGGTTATTCTAAAGAGTTTAGAAATGATCCACAGTCAATAACGGCACAATTTGCAGGATATGATAATCAATTCACCTTAACCGGTAGTCAAATTCCACAAAATTCTTATCAAGCAGGTGGAGGTATTTATTTTGGAACGAATATTACGCAATTTAGCATCGTTTATGATGCCGACTGGCGCGAACAATATATGGCACATATCGCTACAATGAATTTCCGCATAAGATTTTAAAGTATTTAGAAGCAACACTTATGATAGATGAAAAGATAGATCATCATTTCAACGAGTTGTCCCCTATTGATTTTAATATTTATGATGATTTTTCATTACTTAAAAAATTAAAAAGTGAATGCGTTAGTTACGATAAAGCGCAAGAATTATACCACTATACTTTAGGCGTTATTGAACAAATTCAAAGTGTTATCAATGAAGAGGATGAACACCTTGCCGTAGTCTACAATTTTCTTTCAAATAGTGAGCAAAAAGATTATCTGACTTTTCTGAAAGTTATAGAAAAAGACACCTTCGAATATATACAAATTAAAAAAGGGCTTCCATAATCTGGAAGCCCTTTTTTAATGGCGGAGAGGAAGTCCGCTGAACCCATGTCCATAGATGCCTATTATAAATACCATAAACCCCTAATATCAAAGCGCTACTCTATTAGGTTGCTTACTAGTGTCTATACCTATATACCTATATCCAGAAGTATTTTGTGGGTTAATTTGTGGGTACATCATGGTAAGGCAGATAAATAAACTAACAGATTGCATTATCAGAGCAATAAAAGAACATAGTCTGACATCTGATGGTAACGTCCTTTATCTCCAAGTAAGCATGTTGCGGGCAACCGCCATTAATAGATCCGAGTTATTTGTTCTTAACTAGAACCACAAAGATTTTGATACTATTATTTAACCATAGCTTGGGAATGTTTTCAGTAAAAATAAGGTCAGTTGCTCACTCAATATAATTTGCGTTACGTCAGGATACTTTTCAGTTAAAGTTTACTCAATAGATATGAGAAATGGATTAGGGTACTTATAAAATGATAAAATTATACCCGTATCTTAGTTATGCAGGAACACTGCCATTCATCTTTTGCGCAACATGTTTAATAAGTGGTGTAAATATCATTCCAATTCTAGGAGATACGGAAAAAGTTTTAAGTGTATATGGCTTGATAATTGCTTCATTTATTGCTGGAGCACATTGGGCGCAGCACTTAAACGTTAATGATTGCATTTGGAGCCGGTCTTTAGCCATTCTAAGCAATACTATTGCCGTTTTGCTCTGGTTTGGCTTTCTATTACTTAGCTTTAAAATATTATTGGGTATACTTGCCGCAGTATTTATTATGCTAATCATTATTGATTATCGACTTTTTCAGATGGATATTATTACTCTTCACTATTTTCAAACACGCATTTTCGTGACATGTATTGTCATTACTTCGTTCATTATTTCAGGAATTTCATCATGACAAAAATTGCTATTATTGGGGCTGGGCTATCGGGCCTTTCAGTTGCTCATTTATTAAAAGATTACGCTGATATTACCCTTTTTGAGAAGGCACGTGGTGTCAGTGGTCGATCATCTACGCGGCGAGATGAACCATATTTTTTTGATCATGGTGCACAATATTTTACGGCTAGAACAAAGCCGTTTCAGGATTTCATTCAGCCTTTTCTTGATAAGGGTATTATCGAACGGTGGAAACCGCGCTACGTGAGGTTTAAAAGCAATCAAATCATTCAAAGAAGAAACTGGTGTGCTGAAGAGCCAAGGTATGTTGGTGTTCCGGGGATGAACCATGTAGCCAAATTTTTAGCAGAGGGGCTAAATATTCATATCAACACAAGGATAGCTTCATTAAATCATCAAGACACATGGCAATTAACAGATGGCCAAGGCAAGCAGTATCATGGCTTTGATTGGGTGATATGTGCTCTACCATCACCACAAGCGTTAGAATTACTTCCAGTATCCTTTGCATATCATAGCCACATCTCAGTCATCAAAATGCGTGCATGTTTTTCACTGATGCTTGGTTTCGAGCAGAGTCTTCCTCTCGATTTTGAGGCAGCTCATGTTACTGATGCAGATTTGAGTTGGATTGCAGTCAATAGCCATAAACCACAGCGGCAAGGTCTTTTTACGTTAATGGTTCATTCATCTGAGGATTATGCCGAGGCATGCATTGATGATGAGCGTGACCAAGTCATGCAGCATTTAATCAACGAGACTAGCCATATTATTGGACAGGATGTAAACCAAGCAAATTATAAAAATATTCATGGTTGGCGATATGCCAACAATGCCGATAAAAAACAAAAAAGCCCCACATTTTTTGATCAAAACCTCAGATTAGCGGCCTGTGGTGACTGGTGTTTTGGTGGGCGTGTCGAGGGGGCTTTTACGTCAGCTTATAACCTAACAAAACAAATGAAAGAGAGCGCTTTATGAGTATTAATTCAAAAAATATAGCTATGCTTGGTGCGTCGAATTCTTCTGGCAGCGCATTTACAAAGCGTTCATCAGGAAAGTATCCAAACGCCATATTTTTTGTATTTTCTAGAAACGGTCAGCATAGTATTAACTATAGCTGCGAGGGCCCCCTCGCTGAAACCCCTGAATTTGCAGAAAAAAGCCATTGGAAGTTTTAGAAAATTTCAGCCCAGAGCAATCAGGGAAATTTTTTGTTTGGAATGTTAAGAAGGTCTTGTCGTAAATGCATATTGTTTGGTTCAAAAGGGATTTACGCATAGAGGATAATGAAGCTTTGGCAGAAGCTGCTAAACGTGGAACTATTTTACCGCTCTATATTCTTGAGCCAGAGCTGTGGCAGCAGCCTGACCTGAGCCATCGGCATTATATTTTTTTACAAGATTGTCTATATGAACTTAGTCAGGAACTAGAAAAAATTGGTCAAAAATTAATTATAAAAGTCGGTAATGTGGTGGAGGTGTTGGAAGAACTAAATAAATGCTATTCTATTGACGGCTTATGGTCTCATCGAGAGACATGGAATGGTTGGACCTATGAACGTGACAGATTTACCAAAAGATGGTGTAAGGCAAAAAATATTCCATGGCATGAGCCAATCCAAAATGGTGTTGTGCGCAGGCTAAAAGATCGCGATGGCTGGTCTAAAGGTTGGTATCATCAGATGAAGAAACCTTTTGCCGATAAACTCTTAAAACTTGTACCTTTAGATATTTCAACTGATACCTTCCCAAACTATTCTGACTTGAGCCTGAGAAATCACGGTTCAAGTTATTTGCAAAAAGGTGGTCGCAGTGAGGCAATTAAATTATTGCAAAGTTTTCTATATGAGCGCGGCGAAGGATACAGCAAAAAAATGTCTTCGCCTGTAACGGCCTTTGAGAGCTGTTCAAGGCTTTCTGCTCACCTAGCGTTTGGTACGTTATCAATTCGTGAAGTGTTCCAAGCCTATGAGAGGCGCAATCAAGAAATAAAGCGAATGCCTCGATGTAAAAAAGGAAAATGGCCAAGTAGTATGCAATCTTTCTCTGGACGCTTGCGTTGGCATTGTCATTTTATACAAAAGTTAGAAGATGAGCCTCGTATTGAGTTTGAAAATATGCATCCAGCTTTTGATGGATTACGTGAAGATGATTTCAATGAAGATTATTTTCAAGCATGGAAATCTGGTATGACAGGCTACCCTATGGTGGATGCCTGTATGCGGGCTTTAACAGCGACAGGCTGGTTAAATTTTCGTATGCGGGCATTGGTGATGAGCTTTGCGAGCTACCATCTCTGGCTACATTGGAGAAAACCAGCACTGCATTTGGCAAACTTATTTACC
>NZ_CBFIEP010000123.1:0-7297 GCF_965661635.1 Pseudemcibacter sp.
TTTGGTGATTATGATGTTGATGGGGCAACTTCATCAGCAATATTCAAAAGATTTTTTAAATCTATCAATCAAGATATAACGGCCTATATCCCTGATCGAATGTCAGAAGGTTACGGCCCCAATACCAAAGCCTTATTAGAATTAAAAGCTGCGGGTCATAAATTGGTCATTACCGTTGATTGTGGCATCGTATCATTCGATCCGTTGTCTGCGGCTCATGGTGCGGGACTTGATGTCATTGTCGTTGATCATCATCAGGCGGAAGCAAGACTGCCGGACGCGGTCGCTGTGGTTAACCCCAATCGATTGGATGAAGAGCAGGGGTATGGTCAGCTTGCCGCTATCGGTGTCAGTTTCATCACCATCGTCGGCATAAATCGTGAGCTTAGAAATCGTGGATGGTATAAAGAACAAAGCATTAAAGAGCCTAATATCATTGAATGGCTGGACTTGGTAGCGCTTGGCACAATTTGTGACGTCGTGCCACTTGTCGGTATTAATCGCGCTCTAGTTTCGCAGGGACTTAAAATTATGGCTACCCGCGGCAATGTGGGTTTAAAAGCGCTTAGTGATGTGGCGGGTATTTCAGAAACGCCTGGAACTTATCATGCAGGATTTCTTCTTGGTCCACGGGTTAATGCCGGTGGACGTGTCGGAAGATCGGAAGCAGGAACAATTTTATTAAGTACCGATGATGAAGAAGAAGCCGTAAAAATTTCCTCAGAACTTAATACTTATAATGCGGAACGCCAAGCCATTGAAGCAATGGTGCTTGAAGATGCAATGGACCAAGTCAGTCAAAAAATTGGCCCAGGCGGTATTGTGCCACCGATCATCATCGCATCTGGTCATGGTTGGCATCCTGGCGTGATCGGCATTGTCGCAGGACGGCTTAAGGAACATTTTGGAAGACCAACAATCATCATAGCGATTGATGAAAATGGCGACGCCAAAGGGTCAGGGCGGTCAATTACCGGTGTTGACCTTGGTTCGGCGATTACGGCCGCTAGACAAGCGGAAATTTTAACGGCGGGTGGCGGTCATGCAATGGCGGCGGGACTGAGCATGCGCGGTGAACAAATTGACGCTTTGAATGAATTCCTAACGGATAGATTAAGAATAAATGTTGATGACGCCGTGAAGTCATTATCCTTAAAACTTGATGGCGTATTATCTTTATCGGCGGTAAAACCCGACTTGGTTCATATGCTTGATCAAATTGGACCTTTCGGGCAGGGTAATGCAGGGCCGCGTTTTGCATTTTCTGATGCATTTGTAAGCTATGTAGATGTGGTCGGTAAAGATCATGTGAAATGCTCTTTCAAAGGCGGCGATGGCTGCACCGTCAAAGCCATGGCGTTTCGCTCCGCTGATAAGCCTCTAGGGCGGCTTTTACTGGATTCTCGTGGGAAAAGTATAAAAATCGCGGGAACCATTAGAAATAACACATGGAATGGCCGCACAAGCGCGGAAATATTTATTGATGATGCATCTGAATAGTCTGGATAACTCAGGAATTTAGGGCATTTTTAAAAAAAGTCATCTATATTACAAAAAAGCTATTGACCGAATGGACGTGAAGGGTTAGAAACCACCCACACAGATATAGATGGCCCCTTCGTCTAGCGGTTAGGACGCGGCCCTTTCACGGCTGAAACACGGGTTCGATTCCCGTAGGGGTCACCACTTCTTCTAAAGAAGTTCGGTACTAAAAAAAGCGCCAACGGCAATCGCCCGAGGCGCTTTTTTTATGGGAGAAATCCATATATAAGAAATCTTCATGAAACTGTAACACCACTTTTGTTGACAAGAATATATAAACTGGTTTTTATGAAATATCTTAATTTTTAAAGGTGATGAACCATGAAATTTTATACTTTTATCCTAATTCTCGTTTTAGCTTTGGTTGCAACCGGATGTGAAACGGGAACAAATAGCGGTAGAGCAGATGGTGTAACAGGTGTTGTGACTAATTATGCGTGGGATGGTTTTACAGATAGCGATGGAAACACCGTTTATAGTTGCCGTAATATAAATACGCGTGAATATGTTGATAACAAACTTTGTAGTGGCCCAAGAAACGACGACACTTGGCCAAATTAATTCATTTAATTAAGTGAAAGCCCCGCGGATTGGTAAAAGGTTTGCGCTAAAATTTTTAGAATTTCATGAGATGGTGTAATTACTTTATTTTCAAGCACCTGATTTGATAATTCAAATACTTGATTGTTTTCTGACATTGTCGGATCAAGTTTAAGCGCGCCCATTGACCAATCGGCGAATGCACGCCCAGTGATTTCTTGATCGAGTACTTTTGTGATCGTGTTATGCCTGTCATCATGCTGTATGATTTCGTATAGACTGTCTATGGCTTCGCTAGGACCTTCGATGATCTGAAAAAAACATCTATTAGCATATAACAGCATGCCAGTGATGTTATTTTCTTTATTTCGCTTCACAGCAATATTTACAATCTCTTTTAATTGTTCATTATTAAAAGAGTTGTTTTGGCTAGAATAGTAAGCAATTAATTTCAATATAAACGCCGTTTTTTTATATAACTAATGACCTTTGAAAAAGTAGACTAGATCATTTTAGTAAGCGTTTCAATGAAGCGATCAATTTCTGTCTCGTCATTATAATAATGAATTGATGCTCTAACCATATTGGGGAGCTTATTTTTTCTCGCGTCAAGCAACGTGCTGCTCGGCTCGGAAAGACTAGTGTTTATGCCGTTTTCTCTAAGTTTATTGACGATATCTACGGCGTCATGGCCATCAACATGAAAAGTGGTTATGGCACATTGATGATCACTAATTGCATGGATATTTACGCCACTAATTGAATTTAATTTATCTCTCAAATAGCCAGCGAGCTCATCATTGCGTTCTTTGATATTTTCAAGCCCAACTTCAAGCGCGTAATCAACGGCCGCGCCAAACCCAAGAATAGCAGCACAATTATTTTCCCAATTTTCAAATCGTTTAGCATCATTTCGAAGTTCATAAACGGTCGGACTTAACCATTTCGCACTTCTAAGATCGACTATTGGCGGGTGTAATTCTTCAATGATAGATTTCTTGACGTAAAGAAACCCAACGCCGCGGGGGCCTCGTAAATATTTGCGGCTTGTTGCCGATAGCATATCACAACCGATTGCTTCCACATCGATGGGCATTTGTCCAACTGATTGACAGGCATCAACGAGGAATAAAATATCATGCTTTTTCGCAATCTTCCCCAAATCGCTCACCATATTCACTAGGCCACTATTGGTTGGAACATGTGTGGCGGAAATGAGCTTTACATTTTCATCAATCATATATTCAAGAAGCTTCAAATCAAGATTGCCATTTTCATCGCTCGGGATTACCTCAACCGATACGCCCTTTTCCTTTTCCATATGAAGGTAGGCAATGAAATTGGATACATATTCAGCTTCAACCGTAAGAATTCGGTCGCCCGGTTTAAAATCGATGGCGTAAAACCCCATGGCCCAGCCAACGGTGGCATTTTCAACGATTGCAATCTCCTCTGGAGTAGCATTTATCATTTTGGCAACGGATTTATATACATTTTCTAATTTGTCTTGAGACATAGCAAGGGCTTCATATCCGCCGATATCCGCTTCTAAATCAAGATAATCTTTTTGAGTATCAAGAACCGTTTGCGTCACTAGGGATGCGCCAGCATTGTTAAAATGGATGACTTTTTGTTTGCCGGGTGTATCGCCGTAAATTTTTTCTTTATCAAATGACATGTCTTTATCTTTCTAAAACGAGAAGATAATAGAACATAAAAAATCTACTTCCTCAATCAGATAAATTGAGTTAGCATGATAAAAAAACAAAAGGACATAACCTTGTATAAGTCTTTACTAGTTTTATTATTTTATGTGTTGAGTATAACTTTTTGTTTTGCTCAAAACTTCCAATTTGTTGAAGCGACAATTGATGATATTCACGATGCTTTGAAGTCAGGTAAAATGACCTGTCGTGAAATCGTTTCCGGTTATATTGATCGCATAAATTATTTTGACGAAGATACAAAATTAAATGCCATCACCGTTATAAATCGAGGGGCGCTCTCAAAAGCGGACGCGATAGATGAACGTCTTAAAAAGGGTGATGAATTAGGGTCACTATTCTGTGCGCCTATTTTGGTTAAGGATAATTATGATACTCATGATTTGCCGACCACGGGCGGATCAATTGCTTTAAAAGAAAACTATCCACCTGACGATGCGTTTATGGTTAAAAAGTTACGCGACGCCGATGCTATTGTAATTGCAAAAACTAATATGGCGGAATGGGCGTTTAGCCCTCGAAAAACCAAAAGTTCTTCTTATGGAACGACGGCAAATGCTTATGACTTATCCCGCGTGCCCGCAGGCTCTAGCGGTGGTACAGCATCAGGCACTGCTGCAAGTTTCGGTGTGGCGGGGATGGGATCTGATACGGGGAATAGTATTCGTGGCCCATCGTCACATTTGGCGTTGTTTGGTATTCGTTCAACGATGGGTTTAACCAGCCGTGACGGTGTTATTCCGCTTATTGGCGACCATGATATTGCTGGACCTATGGCCCGAACTGTACGTGACGCTGCCAAGCTATTCAATGTAGTGGCAGGGTATGATCCAAAGGATCCGATGACTGAATTGGGTAAGGGAAAACGTAAAAAAGATTATACCGACTATCTGGATAAAGATGCATTAAAAGGAAAACGAATAGGCATATTAAGATCACTTGTTTTTACCGAAGATGCGGATCCAGCGATTACGGCACTTTTTATTCAAGCGGTTGAGGATTTGAAATCGGCAGGCGCAATTATTGTTGACCCTTTTGAAATTGATAATTTTTCCACACACCGTGAAGCCAATAATAGCTGCAGTCGCTTTAGGTATGATATGTATGTTTATTTAAAATCATTAGGGGCGGATGCGCCAATTAAGGACGTCATGGAAGTTATGGAAAGTGGCCAATTTTCACCTGATGTTAAAGGCGGGCTTGAATATTTTGGTGATGGTCCCCTTGACGTTCATCCAAATGATCGCACACCACCATGTATGGAATTTCCAAATCACGCAGGACGCAATGTATTTAAACATGATGTTGTGACCTCAATGGATAATCACAATGTCGATGTTATCATTTATCCGAGCTGGACAAACCCACCAGCCACATTAGCGCGCGCTGACGAAGATTATAAAGGCGATAATAGTCAAATTATTGCCCCAGCAACCGGACTACCTGCAGTTAGTATTCCCATGGGCTTTACATATGGAAACCTTCCGGCAGGGCTTCAAATTCTTGGTAGAGATTATAGCGAAGATTTATTATTCGCCGTTGCCTATTCATATGAACAAAACACAATGCACAGGAAACCGCCAAGGCGTTTCCCGGAAATAGAAAAACCAACACAATTTGCGAAAGTTACTAAAAATGGTCACTGAATATAAAAGCGATATTGAAATCGCCCGTGAAGCAACGGCAAAACCAATTGCCGACATTGCCGCAAAAATTGATATCCCTGAAGATGCATTGATTAGATACGGAGATGATAAGGCAAAAGTAAGCCTCGATTATATTGAAAGTCTTTCGGGCATGCCGGACGGTAAACTCATTCTTGTTACAGCCATTACACCGACACCCGCAGGTGAAGGTAAAACCACAACGACAGTGGGGCTCGGTGACGGGTTAAATCGGATCGGTAAAAAAGCAATGATTTGTATTCGTGAACCTTCCTTAGGACCATGCTTCGGAATGAAGGGTGGTGCAGCAGGTGGTGGGTACGCGCAAGTTATCCCTATGGAAGATATTAATCTTCATTTTACGGGTGATTTTCACGCGATTACATCGGCAAATAACTTGCTTGCGGCGATGATTGATAATCATAATTATTGGGGAAACTCCACCCAACTTGATAATCGCCGAATTACGTGGCGCCGTGTGATGGACATGAATGATCGCAGTTTGCGTGATATTGCAACTTCACTTGGTGGTGTGGCAAATGGTTTCACGCGTGAAGGTGGCTTTGATATTACTCCTGCGTCCGAAGTAATGGCCATTTTCTGCTTGGCCAGTGGGCTTGATGATCTTCGTCGTCGCCTTGGCGGCATCACTATCGGTCAAACACGTGATAGAAAAACGATTTATGCCCGCGAAGTTAAAGCAGATGGACCAATGACCGTATTGTTAAAAGATGCGCTTCAACCTAATCTGGTTCAAACACTGGAACATAATCCAGCGTTCATACATGGCGGTCCGTTTGCCAATATTGCCCATGGTTGTAATACGGTTATGGCGACAAAAGCCGCTCTTAAGATGGCTGATTACGTGGTAACGGAAGCTGGATTTGGTGCAGATTTAGGCGCCGAAAAATTCTTTGATATTAAATGCCGCAAAGCAGGTTTGAACCCTGATGCTGTTGTGCTTGTTGCGACGGTTCGTGCCTTAAAAATGCATGGTGGCGTGGGTAAAGATGATTTAGGAACGGAAAATGTTTCAGCCGTTAAAAAAGGTTTGGCAAATCTTGAACGTCACGCTGAAAATATTAGAAAATACGGCGTTGAAGCCGTCGTAGGTATTAACCGTTTCCCCACAGATACTAATGCGGAAATAGCAGCAGTGGTAGATGCCTGCGCCGCCGTAGGTATTAAAGCGGTAGAAAGTTATCATTGGGGATTAGGTAGTGAAGGCAGTGCCAATCTTGCGCAAGCGGTTGTTGATACCATTAATGAGAGTAAATCTGACTTTAATGTTCTTTATCCGGATCATTTAAAATTAATGACTAAAATTGAGGTCATCGCAAAAGAAATTTACCGTGCCGATGAAGTCTTTGCCGATCAAAAAATTAGAAATCAATTAAAAGATTTTGAAAAGGATGGCTTCGGTCATTTGCCGGTATGTATGGCGAAAACGCAGTATAGCTTTTCCACCGATCCAGCGTTAAAAGGTGCGCCATCCGGGTATGGGGTTCCAATCCGAGAAGTGCGGATTTCATCAGGAGCAGAGTTTATTCTTGTTGTATGTGGCGCCATTATGACCATGCCAGGATTACCTAGAGTTCCCGCAGCCGAAGCCATTGAAATTGATGAGAATGGTCTGGTACAAGGGTTGTTCTAGGTTAGATTAAATCCCTATTCATCATTGAATTCATCTTTAAAATAGGTAAGATGAAAATGATATGTTATTACAGTAATGATTTATAGGGAAAACCATCATCCGATGAAAAGCATATTTAAAAATATAGGTGTCATTTTATTAAGCGTGGCGATGATTATGTCGTCGACATTGCC
>NZ_CBFIEP010000124.1:0-1876 GCF_965661635.1 Pseudemcibacter sp.
CGAAACAAAATTAAACTAAAAACAATGGCCAAACGAAAACGCTTGCACATTAAAGCTATGGCCGCATAATATTAACAGATGGAGCAGAATACTCTCTTATTATAAAGACTTAAAAACCCAACTTTCCCTGATGACGTACACCTTGGTGGCAAGCTATACGGAGGGTGAAGGTACGGCTGAGAGTGTCACATCTGCTGCGACGTCTGCAGTTGGTAATGTCAATGATGCTCCGACGGGTTCTGTGACCATCAGCGGGACAGCGACAGAAGATCAAACCTTAACAGCCAATAATACACTGGCTGATGAAGACGGCCTTGGGTCTATCTCCTATCAGTGGCAGCGCGATAATGTTGATGTTGGTGCTGCTATTACCGTGGTGGACAGTCTTAACACAACGAATGGCACTGGTAAGTTTGATCTTTATATTCTATAGTGGATAGATCATTCATATGTGCAAGATTTTTACTGAGGGTAAGTGTATTTAATGGCAACAGAAAAAATAACTTTTTTGAAGTTTAAGAGTTTTTAAAATGAAAATAAAGCGGCAATTTTTCGGCACAATTATCATTTCAATTCTTATTTCCCCTGTTATGGTATGTCAGGCTTTAGAAAGTTCGGATTATTCTGTCGTAGCCTCTTATGCACAAATTTTTAAAGAAAATGTCCAATTGGCTGTAAGCGAACATCCACGCACTTCGGCGGCTTTGGCGTCACGCGAGGAACAAAAATATCGCGAAGACGAAGCGCGTTCGGCACTATACCCACAAATAGGGGTTGATCTATCTGGTCGCCACCGTCTGTTGAATAACTTTGAGGATCGTTTCGATAATATCACTCAGCGTAGTTTGCGTGATACGGCGGCAAATGTTTCAGTTGTTGGTAGGCAGTTAATTTATGATGGTGGCAGCACTTATAGCCGCATTTCAAGCGCCAAGCATGCTTTTACCGCAGCGCACGAAGAATATGCCCTCGAAGCCTCAGCCGTCGCTTTAGCCGCTGTAGAGGCTCATTACTATGTGCTTTTTCAACGTATGAGAAAAGAATACCAAGCTGAAAATGTAATGCGGCACCGTGAAATATTGGATATGGTCAATCAACGGTTTGAAAGTGGACGGGGTGCCAATCAAGATGTGACTTTGATGGAATCGCGTTTGGCGATTGCTGAAACCCAATCGTCACGTGCTGAATTGGATCTTGAAGAAGCGACCAGCCATTATGAAGAAATATATAACTTTTCTCCGGACAATTTAAAGCGGCCTGATTTTGGCGTTGAATTACCGAAATCGGAAAATGAAGCCCTTGAAATGGGGTTTCAGAATAGCCCTCTTCTTGTGATGGCGTCATCACGTTCGTTATCATCAAGAGATGAAGTGAACGCAGCGAAAGGGGAAAGACTGCCTAGTCTTTCTGTTGAATTAGCGGCAACGAAATATGACCTTGAGCGCGGCACACCGGATTATGATGTAACGGGACGGCTGTTATTAAATTACAGCCTTTATAACGGCGGGGCAAGGTCTGCGCGGATTTCAAGATCACAGAAAAATTATGAACGCGCCCGCCATTCTGAAGACAATATTTCACGTGAGGTTAATCGCGGGATTAAAGTATCCTTCCAAAATATGGAAAGTCAGAAACGACAGCTCTTTTCATTAGAAAAAGCCGTTAGTGCAAGTCGCATTAACCGCGATCAAACACGTGAACAGTTCGAAGTCACAGGCGGAAGTCTCTTTTCATTACTCGAGGCAGAAAGAGAACACCAAAGTGCTTTAGAGCAACATTTAAGCGGCCTGATTGAAACAGATCTTTCCGTTTATCGCTTGCTCGATAGTATGGGTACATTATTGCCGACCCTGAATGTCATTTTGGAGCGTAATGA
>NZ_CBFIEP010000125.1:0-39168 GCF_965661635.1 Pseudemcibacter sp.
CTCCAGTAAAAGAGCCTTTCTCATGGCCAAATAGTTCGCTTTCAATAAGTTCTTTTGGTATGGCTGCCATATTTATCGCCACAAAAGGCGCATTTCGACGTTGGCCAAAATCATGTAGGGCTTTTGCCACCAATTCTTTACCCGTGCCAGTTTCACCGGTTATCATGACGGTTAAATCCGTATTCATTAGCCGGGCCATGATGCGATATACATTTTGCATCGCAGGCGAACGTCCAATTAATGGAATATCTTCTTCATTTTTAATAGATACCGCTTTATCCAATTTATTCTTCGGACTAAGTCCATTTTTTATCGCAAGAAACAATTCCTCTAGATCAAATGGCTTAGGCAAATATTCATACGCACCGCTTTCTGCTGCTTTAACGGCTGTCATAAGGGTATTTTGCGCACTCATAATAATAACTGGTAATTCGGGCCTTATTTTCTTTATACGCACCAACATATCAAGTCCGTTATCATCTGGCATCATAACATCTGATATGACAATATCCCCTTCGCCATTTGAAACCCAGCGCCATAGTGTTGCAGCATTACTCGAAAGCCGCACATCATATCCTTCACGACCTAACGCGCGAGCCAACACAGTACGTATGGCTTTATCATCATCAGCAATAAGAATTGTTTTATTTGTCATGATTTCCCTTTAAAGCCGATGGCAGTAATACACGAAAGATTGTTTTACCTTCGTCACTTTCACATTCGATCACCCCCCCATGGTCAGAAATTATTTTAGCAACTAATGCTAATCCTAGCCCTGACCCACCGCTTTTCGTTGTGACGAACGGACCAAAAATATCCTCTTTAATTGTATCATCGATACCACCACCATTATCAATAATCGTAATCTCTAATGGTAAATTTAAAAATTCTTCCCCATTTGCAGAGGCTACTCGCATACCTAACCTATATGCTGTTGTAATTGTTATTTGACCATCATTTTCTGTGACGGCTTCAGCAGCATTTTTTAGTAAATTTAAAAATACCTGAATTAAAGAACCGTGATCCCCAAGTGTATTTGGTAAGGAAGGATCATATAATTCAACAA
This sequence comes from Pseudemcibacter sp., assembly GCF_965661635.1. Classification (NCBI taxonomy): domain Bacteria; kingdom Pseudomonadati; phylum Pseudomonadota; class Alphaproteobacteria; order Emcibacterales; family Emcibacteraceae; genus Pseudemcibacter; species Pseudemcibacter sp. Next base: position 1,067 of record NZ_CBFIEP010000125.1, read on the forward strand.
ATTTGACATGTTTACCAAAACCATTTTCCGCCAATTTTTTAACATGTTCTAAGACACTGTGAATATTTATTTCTTCACGTTCTATCTGCCTATGATCAGTAAACACTTCCATGCGATCAACAAGCTTACAAATCCTGTCAACTTCATCAATAATCAGATCGGTTAACGCAACATCATCTTTGCTGATGTCTTGAGAAAGTATTTGCGCAGACCCTTTTATGCCGGACAATGGGTTTTTAATTTCATGTGCAAGCATCGCAGCCATACCGGAAACCGAACGCGCAGCATTGCGGTGATGTTTTTGTTGGTTGATTTTTTGCGCGATCGTTCTTTGCTGAAACTGTATGACGGCACCATTTTCCTCAATATCATCTGTTTCAATCAATGGCGATACATGAACATCAATTTTTGTATTTCCTATTATAGGGTTTCCAATATTAATGTCATATTCTGATACGACCGCGTTTTTACTTATAGATTGCTCAACGAGCGATACAATTGGACTATCTTGCGGCACAATATCAGTCAATTTTTTGCGTGATAAAATCACATAACTACTGCCAAGCAATTGCTCCGCAGCTGCGTTAGCGAAAATTATTTTTTGTTGACTATCGACCGATAATATTGCCTCTGACAAACTATTTAAAATCTTATCTGCAGTATTTTTTGAGCTTTCTTCAGCAATATATAGCTTTTCTTTTGCCATTTTAAGCAGCTTGCTCACTCAATAATGGTTCAAAAAAGGCTTCAATTGTATCAAGCACTTCTTGCGTTTCTGAGAGTTTATTTACTTTTTGGCGAAACTCTGCGCTATCTCTTAAGCCCTTAGTATACCAACTGATATGCTTCCTCGCTATTTTCTTACCAGCACCTTCACCATAGTGCTTTAACATGGAAAGATAATGTTCAACCATGATATCCTTGATGACATATAATTCAGGATCCGGTAATTTTTCACCGGTTTTAAGATAATGAATTACTTGCGAAATGAACCACGGCTTACCATAATTCCCTCTTCCAATCATAACGCCGTCCGCCCCTGATTGCTTTAGAGCTTCTTTTGCGTCTTCACATGAAACAATATCACCATTAGCAATAACGGGGATATTAACGGCGTCCTTGACTTCACGTATGAATCGCCAATCAGCCGATCCTTTATACATTTGATTTCGAGTACGTCCATGAACCACAACCATTTTAATGCCTAGGTCCTCAGCAATTTTTGCAAGCTCTGGTGCATTTCTGTTGGTAATATCCCAACCCGTTCTCATTTTTAAGGTGACAGGAATTGAAACCGCATTAACAGTTGCCTCAATTATCTTTCCAGCAATGTCCAAATCTTGCATCAAGGCAGAACCCGCATATCCATTGACGATCTTCTTGGCAGGACATCCCATGTTAATATCAATGATTGGGGCACCCTTATCTTCGTTCATTTTTGCGGCTTGGGCCATCATATCAGGATCACAACCAGCAAGCTGAACAGACATTAGGTATTCGTCACTTTCAGCTGCGGCCATCTTATGTGTGCGATGATGATCACGGATCATAGCCTGACTAGCGATCATTTCAGATGTTACAAGTCCTGCACCAAATCTTTTCACGAGGCGTCTAAATGGTAAATCCGTTACACCCGCCATTGGGCATAACAGAACAGGGTCCTCAATTGTGATAGGACCAATATTTATTGGTTTCAACAAATAAGTCATGATTAAAAATTAAGCAGCCTTTAAAAATGTCTAAATTTTAGTCAATATCGACGGCACTATAACCGAAAACATAAGTCACGTCAAAGGCGAAAAAGAATCAAAATCTTGACGACATTTTTATATAAAAATGATAGCTTTTGCAGATGACTATTAGAAACGCAGCCATAATCGTCGCCGCTGGTCGTGGACAGCGCGTGGGTGGAGAAATACCAAAGCAATACCTTGAAGTGGGAGGGGTGCCAATTTTAAGACGTACAGTCGAGGTTTTCTTAAATCATCCTAACATTGATCTTATTCAAGTTATCATTCATCCTGATGATAAAAATTTATATGATCAGGCATTAAATGGCCTTGACTTGCCTGCCCCCATATTTGGTGGTGAGACAAGGCAACAATCCGTATTAAACGGACTTGAAGCCATTAGCGATAAAATGCCGGAATATGTATTTATTCATGATGCAGCACGACCCTTTCTAGATCATAAAATAATAGATGATTTAATTGACGTGGTTGAGGTTTCTGGCGCTGTAATTCCCGCTTTAAAAGTAACTGATACCATAAAGTACATGGGGACGGATAAAATCGACAGTACTTTGGATCGCAATTATTTATATCGTGCTCAAACACCGCAAACATTTCGATATAAAGCAATATTCATGGCACACCGCCGTTTTGAAAATGAAAATATGACAGACGATAGTTCAATCGCAGAAAAAAGCGGACTAAAGGTCAGAATTATTGAAGGGTCAGAAAATAACTTTAAAATCACAACATCAGAAGACCTAAAGAAAGCGGAAATGATGACAGCAAAGACTTATACAGATATTCGCACAGGATATGGGGTTGATGTTCACGCCTTTGATAAAGGAGATCATGTCATTCTTGGTGGTGTAAAAATTCCTCATACGCATAGCTTAAAAGGACATTCTGATGCTGATGTTGCACTACATGCTCTTACAGATGCACTATTGGGATCAATGGCTTTAGGAGATATCGGTGACCATTTCCCACCAAGCGATAAAAAATGGAAAGGCGCAAGTTCTGATATTTTTTTAAAACATGCCGCAGACCTTATTTATCAGCAAGTTGGCGTAATTGCGCATGTTGATTTGACGATTATTTGCGAAACGCCGAAGATCGGACCACACCGTGAAAAAATTCGTGATAAAATTTCTGAAATAATTGATTTAGATATCGCCCGCGTTAGCGTCAAAGCAACCACAACTGAGAAACTGGGTTTTACAGGAAAAGGTGAAGGCATAATGGCTCAAGCAGTTGCAACCGTCAGACTACCGGAGTAAATAATGGCGGAAAATAAAACAAAAGAAACGAATGAAAGCGTCGATGATTTTCTAAACTCTATTGAACACGAAGGAAAAAAAGCCGATAGCTTCAGAATTCTAGAAATGATGAAAGACATAACAGGCTTGCTACCTAAAATGTGGGGAGATGCAATGATTGGTTTTGGAAATTATCATTATAAATACAAAAGTGGCCATGAAGGTGATATTTTCCAAGTTGGCTTCTCTCCCCGAAAAAGCTATTTATCCTTTTATCTATTTTACGGTTACAAACATCACCCCCTTATGACAAAACTGGGTAAGCATAAAGGAGGGAAAGCATGTCTCAACATCAACAAGCTTGCAGATGTGGACGAAGACATACTCTATAAGCTCATTGAATTTGGCTTTCTGTCATCTGCTGGCGGGGATAACCCTTATGCCAAAATGGAAAGTTGTTAAATATGGCCCTTAAAAATTGGAATAAATCCTTCTTTCATCCTTCACTTATGATTTCAACATGGTTTTATAGCGGGCTTGTCCCATTCGCCCCAGGCACTATGGGGAGCATCGCTGCCCTTCCCTTTGCGTGGTTACTTATTGAACATGCTGGAAAATTCGGCCTTGCCAATGCGACCTTAATAGTATTTGTGCTTGGATTATGGGCATCACGTGAATATATGAATGAAACTGGAAAAACCGACCCTGGCGAGGTCGTCGTAGATGAAGTGGTGGGGCAATGGCTCGTTTGTCTGTTCATTATTGATAACAATCATATAGGACAATATATTCTTGCACTTCTCGCGTTTAGAATATTTGATATTATGAAACCGTGGCCCGTATCACATTTTGATAAACGACATGATGCGTTCGGCGTTATGATGGATGATGTCGTTGCAGGCATTTTGGGGGCAGCTGTGCTTTACGCTGTGAATTTCTATGTTCTCAGCTGAAATTGTTAAACTTGCTACCGAAGTATTAGAATTAGCGCGCAAAAATAGTTATCAAATTGCGACTGCTGAATCCTGTACTGGTGGCTTAATAATTGGTGCGTTAACGGATATTGCGGGATCATCCGACGTTGTTGATCGTGGCTTCGTTACTTATTCCAATCAAGCAAAGCATGAAACCATTCTTGTGAATTCTCAAACACTAGAAAAATTTGGTGCCGTTAGTAAAGAAACCGCTTTGGAAATGGTCGATGGTGCCCTTAATCAGTCTAATGCTTCAATTGCCGTTTCTGTTACTGGTATTGCCGGGCCCGGAGGCGGCAGTATTGATAAACCTGTTGGCCTCGTTCATATTGCTGCGCAAAAGAAAGGCAGCATTCCAACCCATCAAGAAGCTAATTTTGGTGATATTGGCAGATCCGCAGTTCGCGAAGCAACAATAATAGCAGCCCTTAAGTTATTAAAAGAAGTTATTTATATACCACGAAGGACTTGAGCCGGTCTTACTGACATTGCTTTCCAAATGCTGAACATTCCGATCGACATGGTCATTACAATTGCTGCAAAAACAGTAATCAGTGGAATTTGTAATGAGAATGTCCATTCAAGTTCCATAATGCCGACGACAATCCCATATGCGGCAACAGTACCAAGCAAGATCGCGACAAAACCTGTGGCAACACCCAAGATAATAAATTCAAATATATAAGCCTTTAAGATATCCATCCGTGTTGCCCCGATGACCTTTAAGACGGCGCTATCATAAACGCGTCCTTTATGACCAGCCGCAATGGCGCCGCTTAATACCAAAATGCCCGCTACAATCGTAATCGACGCCATAACGTCAATTGCGCCTTTAATTTGCAGTAATAGAACTTGTACATTTTCAAGGACTTCTTTAAGGCGAACTGTTGTAACATTTGGGTAGTTTCGTGTAATCGCTTGATAATTCGCCGCCTCTCGTTCAGGTGTAGATTTAAGCGTACCCACATAAGTATAAGGTGCATCACTTAACATATTTGGATCAAACATCATGGCATAATTAATACCAAATGTGCCCCAATCGACGGATCTTACTGACCTAACTGCGACTTCAAAGCTACGTCCTAAAACATTAATCGTGATTTTATCACCTAACACCAGTCCGAGTGCTTCATATACATCCTGACTTAATGAAACTTGTGGCTCACCGTCATAACCGATTGGCCACCAATCACCTTCAACCAATTTATTATCTTCTGGAACTTCATCCGTGAAGGTCATCCCACGGTCCCCTCTAAGGACCCATCGCATTTCGGGGCTGATTTCCACTTCATCAGAAGGCACCCCTTTAACATGACTAATACGCCCTCTTAAATTAGGGACGGTTCTATAAAGGTTTGCGCCCTCTTGCGATAACATATGTTCTTTAAAACTGTCATGATCTGCTTTTTGAATATCAAGGAAAAAGTAACTTGGTGCATCTGTTTCAACACGTCTTTCAATTTCACTATCCAAACCAAATTCAACCAATGCAATAGCGGTTAGAAGTATCAATCCGAGCCCTAGGGACAATATGATCGATAATGTTGAGTTACCCGGTCTTGTGATGTTTGAGAGTGCAATTCTTAAGGCGGGACTGTAGCGGCGCGGTAAATAGGAAACCCCTTTACGGACCAATATCCCTGTTCCAAAAAGAAGCGCAAACGACGCAAGCATTCCACCGATAAAATACGCGGTTAATTCACTGTATTCTGCCGTATAAAATACCATCGCAAGCATCATGACGATCATTATCACAATCGTGATCAAATAATTTTTCGGAATGTTATTTTCACCGGGCTCAGAAATGGCAATGCGGAACAGTTGGCGGGCAGAGATATTCTTTGCCTTTGCCAATGGCCAAAGTGTAAATATCAGACTGATTAGAATGCTATAAAAGGCGGCTACAGCAAGTGGGGCAAAATAAAATTCACGTGAAATTTCGATCGGCATTTTGCTTTCTAAGAAATCCGCGAATAAAAAGGGCAACGCCCCCCCGACGAATAACCCAAGCACGATTGATATCGCTGCCATGATTAGAATTTGTTGTAAATAAATTTGGAAAATAGTTTCAGATTGTGCGCCCAATATTTTAAATGTTGCGATCGTATTGGTTTTCGAATTTAAATATCCATGAACCGCATTACTAACACCAACTCCACCAACTAGAAGCGCTGTTAAGCCAACCAATGTCATAAATTGCCCCATACGGTCGATAAACCTTTGTGCACTTCCGCCGCCACTGCTTTTATTTCTCACGCGCCAATCGGAATCAGGAAATGCTTCTTCAATCGTTTCCTCATAAAGTTTTGCATCTGTCCCGTCAGCCAACCTAAGGCGATAATTATATTCAACCAGGCTCCCAAAAGTAATTAAACCAGTATCTTCCATGCTATTAGAAGAAACAAGAATGCTTGGTGCTAATTGAAAACCCGCATTTGAACTATCTGGTTCTTTTGCAGTCACTCCGCGTACTTCATAGACAAGACTACCGATATTTATCTTGTCACCAATATCAACACCAAGTCTTGTTGCAATTGCTTCAAGTGGGACGGCACCCCAATGCCCGTCTTTAAAGGCGAGAAGTTCTTCTCTTGGTAGGTTACTATTTGTTTCCAGAACACCAAAAAGCGGATATAAATCATCAACTGCTTTAACTTCAATTAAACTACTCTCGGTAAAATCTTCTGTGTGCGCCATCGCACGAAGTTCACTGACCATTGATATTTCTTCAGCCGTATCAACAACATATGCCATTTCTTCATCGGTCAATAGGCGCTGATTTGTTTCAATTTCTACGTCACCGCCTAAGAAAATACGTGCATCTCGGGAGAGGCTTTCTGCAATATTTGTTGTAACGGACCCGACGGCCGCGATGATAGCCGTGCCTAAAAATAGACACGCGATGAATATTCTAAATTGCTTAAAAGCAAATCTTATTTCACGAAGAGCAAAACGAGTAGCAACCATTATTCGGCAACCTTCTTTCCTTCATTTTCATGAACATCAACATTGTTTGTAATTAAGCCATCTTGAATATGAAGAATCTCATCACATTTCTCTGCGAGCTCCTGATCATGTGTAATCAAGATTAATGTTGCGTCATTCTTTTCTTTAAGATCAAAAATAAGTTCAATAATATTGTGCCCTGTTTTCCCGTCGAGATTTCCCGTTGGCTCGTCGGCAAATAAAATTTTCGGTTGAGGTGCCATTGCCCTTGCAATCGCTACACGTTGCTGCTCACCCCCCGATAGCTGTGTCGGGAAATGGTCCATGCGGTGCTCAAGACCAACATCAATAAGCATTTTTTTCGCTTTTTCTTCAGCGCCCGATACACCAGCAAGCTCAAGCGGCACAGCCACATTTTCAATTGCCGTCATTGTCGGAATAAGGTGAAATGCTTGCAGAATAATGCCAATATTGTCACGACGGAACATGGCAAGCTCATCTTCATTCATTTTATCAAGCACATGACCCGCGACCATGACACTGCCCTCTGTTTGCCGTTCCAAGCCATTCATGACCGACATCATGCTTGATTTTCCTGATCCAGAAGCCCCTAAAATGGCGACTGCCTTACCTTCGTCAACTTTTAGATCTATACCATTTAAGATTTTAACTTCAAAATCATTGCTTTTAAGCCTGAGATGAATATTCTTTAGTTCAAGAATTTTAGTGTCGGTCATATTTTAAATATACTCGTTAAACGATAAGGTTTTTTATAAGTGTCTAAATTAATAAAGTTATACAATAATGTTTTTATCACTCCTATTGAGTTATTCAACCATATTGCGATTAAACGTCTTATTTTTACGATTATTTCGATCTTCGGATCATTATACGTCACAATGCAGCCATTACATGCGCAAGAAACGAAACATATTCTTGCTTTTGGCGATAGCTTAACCGCAGGATATGGGCTTGGCCCCGGCGAAGGGTTTACCGATCAACTTGAACGCACATTAATTGATAAGGGCATAAACGTTAAAGTGACCAATGCAGGCGTATCGGGCGATACAACCTCGGGAGGCCTTTCAAGACTGGAATGGGTACTTTCTAGTGCACAAAATGTTGATTTGGTTATTTTAGCTCTTGGCGGTAATGACGCACTACGCGGGATACAACCAGAAATCACAAGACAAAACATGGACAAAATGGTCGCTATTTTAAAAGATAAAAACATCCCTACCCTAATAGCCGGAATGATGGCACCACCCAACCTGGGCCCAATTTATTGTAATAAGTTCAATAGCATATATGGTGATATGGCTAAAAAATACGACGTTGCACTTTATCCTTTTTTTCTTGATGGTGTCGCAGGTTTTATTGAACTAAACCAAAATGATCGCATACATCCAAATCCAGAAGGCGTAAAAATTATCACAGAAAAGATGTCCGCTAGTATTACTGAAGCATTAAAATAATAGTTAAAAATTTAGCCGGTTAAGTTTCTTTAACCAATTCGTGTTAAATTGTTTTAAAATTGACACGTAGTTGGATATAAATTGTGATTAAATTCATAATAAAAAAGGCATATTTATTCTGTTTCATTATTCTTGGAATTTGTGACATTCACGCACAATCCAACATTAATTTTACACAAGAAGAATTAAAGTGGATTGAAGATCACCCAGTGATAACATCAACTAATGAAGTTGGTTGGGCCCCATTAGATTTCAATCAATTCGGGGAAGCACGTGGCTTTTCTGTCGATTATTTAAATTTAGTTGCTAAAAAAGTTGGCATCAAAATTGAATATAAAAGCGGTTTTACGTGGAGCCAAATTCTTGAAAAACTTAAAAACAAAGAAATCGACATTGCACAAAGCATTATTTATACACCTGAGCGCGCCGAATACTTAGAATTCACTCGCCCCTATCTTGATATGCCAATGGTCTTTTTTGGAAGAAAAGGTCAACCAAGAATAGAAACAATTGAAGATTTAAAAGATTTAAAAATTGGTGCCACCCTTGGTGATTTATCATATGAGATTTATAAAAATGACTATCCAGAACTGGATATCTACGAATATAATTCCACTATTGATGCTTTAAAGGATATTTCAATTGGAAAGATTGATGTATTCGCTGACATTTATCCCGTTTCAAATTTCATATTAAACCAAAACTTCTTATCCGGTGTCACTGTCGTTGGCGACAGCTTCTTTCTTAGCGAAGATAATACAGATAATATACGCCTAGCCGTTAGAAATGATTGGCCAATCCTTAGAATAATTCTTGAAAAAGGAATGGACGCCATTACACCAAAAGAGTTTTCAGCGCTTGCGGAAAAATGGCAAACCACGGCTGCTGCTCTAACTGTAGATGAATTAGAATATGATATTGGTCTAACCGAGGCTGAACTTGAGTGGCTAAATGAGAACAAAGTTATTAAAGTCGCGACCGACCCTAATAATACACCACTAGAATTTATTGATGATAATGAAAATATAAGCGGCTTAGCCGGCTCTTATTTGGAATTATTTGAACAACGTTTAAATGTAAAATTTGAATGGTCAGGAAGTAAAAATTGGACAGAGTCCCTCAATCAAATACAATCAAAAAAGGCGCATATGGTATCTACTGCTAATGCAACGCCTGATCGGGAAGAATATTTGATATTTACCGATCCCTTCTTGGACGTGTCATATATGATTTTTGGTAGACAAGGTGAAGAAATCTATGGAAACTTAGATGCGTTAAATGGAAAAACCGTATCTATGGTCAAAGGCTATTCAATTACCAAAACTATAGCAGATAACCATCCTAAGATTATTTTACGATTATCAGCTTCAGTAGCAGAGGCGCTTGAAGTCGTCGCTATAGGACAGGCAGATGCATATGTGGGAAGCATTGCTTTAGCAGCGCATTTTAGTATCGAAAAAGGATTAACACAGATTGTTGCTGTTGGTGGCACCCCTTACCGTGGTTCAAATAAAATGGCTGTAAGAAAAGACTTGCCCTTACTGGCAAGCGCTATACAAAAAGCGATGCAATCAGTAACTGCCCGTGAAAAAACAGAAATTACGCGCAAATGGCTCGGGAGAAATTTTGAATCTTTTGAAAATTCAACACTTCTTATCCGTGCAATGATCATTTGTTTCATTATCTTATCATTAATTTTAATTTGGAATTACAGTTTACGTAGAGAAGTTAATCAAAGAAAGAAAGCCGAAGCCGAAGCAGATGCAGCAAACATTGCCAAGTCAAAATTCTTAGCAAATATGTCCCATGAACTTAGAATACCATTGAACGCGATTATTGGTTTCTCTGATGCCATGTTAGCTGGAATTGCAGGTGAGATAAAAGAGCCAAAACAAAAGGACTATTTAAATGATATTAGAAGCAGCGGCGAACACCTATTAACAGTAATCAATGATATTTTAGATCTATCAAAAATAGAAGCCGGAAAATGGCGGCTTAACATCACTGAGTTTGTGCTTAACAATAGCATTAATGAAACCATTAATATGATGATGCCACTTGCTGATCAAAAAAATATCTCACTCAAATATCAATGTGAATTTGAAAATGCTGACTTAAAAGTAAAGAGCGACATCCATGTATTAAAGCGTATTTTAATCAACTTATTATCTAATGCTATTAAGTTCACCGAAAATAATGGAAATGTATATTGTAGAGCTTACCTAAAAGGCAATAGTATCAATATAGAAATTATTGACGATGGTATAGGCATTCCGTCATCGCGTCTTGATAAAGTCCTTCACCCATTTGAACAAGTTCAAGAAGGCTATGATTTAAACGAAGAAGGCACAGGTTTAGGGTTAGCCATTGTAAACGAACTTCTTAACTTAATCGATGGGGCATTAATACTTGAAAGTGAAGTTTCAAAGGGAACAAAAGTAACAATTACAATACCAAAATAGTTAAAATAATCACTTTATCGCAAATAGCATACACTTCATCGCAATCGACTTTATAGAGTTTGTTATTCAGTTCTACCTAAAAGTGCAAGACATGTTAATTCCTATAGCAACCTTGCTCCCGTTATTGACCGAGAGGGTATGAACTGAATATAAATAGGGGCGTTTTACTATTAACAGTAATTTCCCTACTCCCCCTTCAACCCTGTTTATTATGCCGGCTCCCTTATTGGGAGCCGGCTTTTTATTTATCTAAACCTTGTAATTTTAAAGATCATATTTAAATAGTGCTCTATGAAAATAAATTTTGATCAATACGGTGAAGATGCCAATAAAAAACCGCTTATTATAATCCATGGATTATATGGTTCTGCGGCAAATTTTCGAGGGCTAGCAAAAATATATGCTAACGACTTTATCGTATTTTGTATCGATCTTAGAAATCATGGTAATTCACCACATTCTGATGAAATAACATATTCACTTATGGCTGAAGATGTTATTGAATTTATGGATAATCAAGGCATCAAAAAAGCGCATATTTTAGGCCATTCAATGGGCGGGAAAACCGCAATGCAACTGGCATTAAATCATCCAGAACGCGTTGATAAATTAGTGATCGGCGATATTGCACCTGTTGAATACCCTCATCATCATGAAACAATTTTCGAAGGACTATTGGCTATTCCTGTTGCGAATGTTGAAAGCCGCGGTGAGGCTGAACAAATTTTAAAACATTATGTTGAAGAACCGGGTGTTAGGCTTTTTCTCTTAACAAATTTGTTGCGTACGGATGATGGTAATGGTTTCAAATGGCGCATTAACCTCCCGGCATTAATTGGGGAATATAAAAATATTCAAGCGGCTCCCGATGGAATTTCATATGATGGAGAAACTCTTTTTATTCGCGGAGCAAATTCGGAGTATGTTGCGGATGAATATGTTCCTGAAACACTTGAATTTTTTCCCAATGCAAGTATTGAAACTATTGATGACTGTGGTCATTGGCTTCATTCTGAAAAACCAAAAGAATTTTCGGAAATACTACTTAAATTTTTAAAGTAATATATTGAAAAACTACCCCCTAACACTTTCAATAAAGTCTGAATAGTCTTTTAACATTGATGTTTCACGAAATGATTCATGGATCAATTCAATATAATCCCGTGTCTTTTCTGCATAGTGTAAATCTTCTTTTGAGACTGGTTTGCCTTGTTCCACCTGCACCTGCAATTTATAGAGGAAGTAATTTTGATAATACCGAAGATTAAACTGATCTTTTTCGTATTCTGCTTTAAAATGCGCCTGATAATCACTTAATTTATATTCGTCCTCACCTTCCAAATTTGCATAAGCGGCGTTATCGATAAGCCATTCTGCCTGTTCTTTTGCGCTTTCAACGTCTAAAACTGCTTCATCAAAGTCCGTTTCACCTTCAAGCACGCTTGAGGATAACAAACAATGATAATCGCCACATACATGGAGTCTATCAGGATAAATGGAGCAGGCCGTCCCCTTAAGATGCGGGCAAGGTAAATTGAATGCCCCTTCCCCTTCATCAACAACAGGTTTAATGCCAAGCTCAATTGCTTTTTCTTCTTCGCCTTCTAATAAAGGTGCATTGCCAAATAAAGCACCACTGCAACATAAACCACAATTTTTACAAAGTTCTGATGCTTTAAGAAAATTATTATCCATAGAAAATCCCTGATTAAATTTTGTTATTTAGGTTGACGGTTATGCACACATTTAATGATGTATTTGGCCGCAAAATCAATCTCTTCTTCCGTGGTCATTCGACCTATTCCAATTCGAATAGATGACGATATATCACGTTTTGAAAGCCCTAATTCATTTAAAACATAAGACGGTTTATGTTTAGCCGATGAGCATGCAGAGCCGCTAGATACAGCGATATTCTTAAGGTCAGCGATAAATAAATCACTCTTAACGCCAATAAAAGTTAAATTTAAATTACCAAAATAACGGTCCGTTTCAGAACCATTCAAACGAACATTATTTAATTTATGTCTCAAGATATCTAAGAGCGATTTCGATAGTTTAGAAACATGTTTAAGATCAGATGTCATATCATTTAATGCTATTTTCGATGCCTCGCCTAAGCCGACACAAAGAGCAGGCGATAATGTGCCTGATCGCAAACCATTTTCTTGACCGCCGCCATCCATTATCGGTATTACTTTAACGCCATTTCGAACGAAAAGCGCACCAATCCCTTTTGGCCCATAAATTTTATGGCCCGAGATGCTCATTAAATCGATATTCATATCATTTACATTAAGAGGAATTTTTCCAAATGCTTGAGCCGCATCCGTGTGAAACAAAATATCAGTGGATTTACAAATTTCACCAATGGTTTTAATATTTTGAAGAACCCCAATTTCATTATTAACTGCCATAATCGACACAAGCGATGTTTTTTCAGTGATACTATTTTTTAATTTATCTAGGTCGATTAAACCATCATGATCCACATTTAGATATGTTACAGTAAACCCAAGTTTCTCTAATGACCTCGTTGAGGCAAGCACACATTCATGTTCAGTCTTTGCGGTAATAACGTGGTTTTTATTCGGGAACTTGGCAAAAGCCGCCCCTTTAATAGCGATATTATTACTTTCGGTAGCACCAGATGTGAAAATTACTTCTTCGCTTATTGAACCAATAACATTCGCAATTTGTGCGCGTGCAACATCAATTGCCGCCTCGGCTTTCCATCCAAAGTTATGTTCTACGGAATGCGGGTTTCCAAATTCATTGGTTAAAAATGGCATCATTTTATCAAGCACACGCGGATCAATTGGGGTCGTTGCCTGATAATCCAGATAGATGGGTAACTTTAATTCACTCATCGGTTATTCTTTCTACCCCACATTTTTAACCAGCTACTAATGAAAGCATCAATATCTTCACGTTTCGTGTTCCACCCCATGCTCATTCGTACGGTTGAGCTTGCAATCTCATCATCGTTTGTCATTGCCATTATGACATGTGACGCTTTGACTTTTCCCGATGAACATGCTGATCCCGAACTTACACATATTTTATCAAGATCAAAATTCATTACCTGCGTTTCGCTTCTAACATTTGGCATATAAATTGTCGAAACATTAGGCAGCCTTTTTGAATTATGTCCTAGGCACATTGAACCACTCGCTTTAATTAGAATTTCTTGTTCTACATAATTACGCCATTCTTCCAATTCTTTCATTTTTTCTAATGACCTCGAAATCATTGATGCCGCTAATCCAAATCCAGCAATTCCAGCTATATTTTCTGTACCGCCACGCCGACCAACCTCTTGACCACCGCCAATTATAGAGGATCTTACAGGCAATTTTTCAAGAGCAATCAAAGCCCCAACTCCTTGCGGTCCACCAATTTTATGGGATGAGATACTCATCATATCAACATCAAGAGATTGAAAATCAAGTGGTATTTTACCAAATGCCTGAATTGCATCAACGTGTAGAAGCGCGCCTGCATCCTTTGTGATTTTGGATATACTTTCGATATCTTGGATTACACCAGTTTCATTATTAGCGAGCAAAATAGATACAATTCTTTGATCGCCATCATTCAATAAAAGCTCTTTAAGGTCCTCTAAATTAATCAGACCATCACTATTAATAGAAAGCATATCAACTTTACCTTCAAAACTATCTTTTGATAAATTTACCGAGTCATGTTCTGCATTTGTGGTAATTAATCTGGATCTTTTCGAATTTAAAATCGCCATATTATTGGCTTCAGTGCCACCAGAAGTAAAAATAATCATTTGTGCACGACAATTTAAAACCTCTGCTATTTGCGATCTTGCCGTCTCTAATCTTGATTTAGCTGTTCTGCCAAGTGCATGAACGGAGGACGGATTCCCGCCCTCTTTCATTACGTCAGACATTAGTTCAATCACCTCAGTGCGGATTGGCGCCGTAGCATTATAATCAAGATATATTAGGTCCGAAGCGGTCATAATTTATTAAAATCCAATTTCTTAGTTGAAATTTCACTGTAGTTTTATGCTATAACAAGACGGAATCATCAATAAGTTATTTTATTCTAATAGATTTTACGAATAGTATTTAGACATTTAAGGTTAATTAAATATGCCAGAAGTCATTATCAACGGCCCTGAAGGCCGTCTAGAAGGACGTTATCACCCAAGCAAACAAGAAAATGCACCAATCGCACTCGTTTTACATGCTGACCCACAATTTAACGGCAACATGAATAGTAAAATTTGCTACTATTTATATCATTCTTTTGTGCGTCGTGGTTTTTCCGTCTTGCGCTTTAATTTTCGCAGTGTAGGTCGCAGCGAAGGCATTTATGATAGTGGAATTGGCGAATTAAGTGATGCGGCTTCTGCTTTAGATTGGCTACACACTGTTAACCGCGATAGCCCACAAGTATGGATCGCCGGGTTTTCATTTGGGGCATGGATCGGAATGCAGCTTTTAATGAGACGTCCGGAAATCAGCGGCTTTTTATCAATTTCACCGCCAGCAAATCTTTATGATTTCTCATTCCTCGCCCCTTGCCCATCATCCGGCTTAATCACCCAAGGAACAGAAGATACAGTGGTTAGTGAGAATTCCGTTCAACGTTTGGTAGATAAACTGCAAGCACAAAAAGGTATCACAATCGATTACGACAAAATTGAAGGTGCAAGCCATTTTTATGAAGATCATCATACCCCGCTCGTAAGATCAATCGATAAATATCTGACTATGAGATTGGGTTATTAATTTACTTCCTTATTTAGGCTTGTGAACTTTTCCACCCGTGGACGGCTCATTAATCCCTGTCGTCCCGGGAAAAGTGATCGGTAAGTTATATATTCTTCTGACCGCTAAATAAGCGAAGGCCTCTGCTTCGACATAATCACCGTCGAACCCGATTGATGAAATACTCTCCACATCACCATAAAGTTCATCCGATAGCATTTGCATCATTGTTGGATTATGGGCACCGCCACCACACACGTACCATTTTTTTACAAAATCTGGACACATTACCTCTGCCATTTTTATAGCATTTACAGTAAAAGCAATTAATGTGGTCGCACCGTCCTCAACTGATAGCATCGATAAAGAACTCACATCAAAGGCATCTCTATCTAAAGATTTCGGTGGCATTTCTTTAAAATAATCATGGTTCATTAAAATATTTACGAGAATTTCCTGGACATTCCCTTTTGATGAAACCTGCCCATCTTTATCAAAGGGAAGATCACTATGTTTTCTAATCCAATCGTCAAGAAGTGCATTACCAGGCCCAGTATCGAAAGCCACCATATCATTAGGGTCACGACCACTAAACCAAGTTAAATTTGCTACGCCACCAATATTGAGTAACGCAATCGGAAAGTCCGTTTCGCCATTAGGCAAAAGTGCACGATGGAAAATAGGAACTAGTGGGGCACCTTGCCCACCATTTTCCACATCAAATCTGCGAAAATCATTTATAACTTTTATGCCCGTATTATCAGCTAACTCACGGCCATCACCGATTTGCCACGACCACCCTTTCTCCGGGTTATGTAGCAAGGTTTGACCATGAAAGCCAATAACTTCGATATCATTTTTTTGAAGTTGATTAATTGATATAATTTCATTTATGGCATCTAAATGGAGCCTATTAATAACACCCTCAGCAATTAATATTGAATTACTTCTTACGTTTGGATTATTTTCTCTTTTCGCATGTGCAAAAGCTTCTTGAAGCTGTTCTCTTTGCTCAATGGTATATGGAATATGACACGCCTTACCAAAACGTATAACCTGGTTCCCATCTGTTTTAATAATGGCCGCATCAACTCCATCTAATGAAGTGCCGCTCATAAGGCCTATTGCTAAAACTTCCTTTTTTTTATCGCCCAACGATTTATTTCCTATTTTTTCCATTTCATTAAGGGTCAAATTTGTGTTACATGAGCCCATAAGAAAATCAATATAACATATACCTAAACAGATGATGACATTATGACCGAAACTATCAATAATTACACACCAAAATCAGAATTTCTTAAAGTTATGATGGAACGTGGCTTTATTCATCAATGCACAGACCCTGAAGCACTCGATAAAAGAATGTTAAGTGAAGTTGTACCAGCATATATTGGTTTTGATTGCACCGCGTCCAGTTTACATGTGGGGTCATTGGTACAAATCATGATGTTACGCCACCTTCAAAAATCTGGACATAAACCAATTGTCCTTATGGGCGGCGGCACGACTAAAATTGGCGACCCTAGTGGTAAAGATGAAAGCCGCCAAATGCTTACGGTCGAAAAAATCAACGAAAATATGAATGGCATCAAATCTGTTTTTGAAAAATATTTAACTTTTGGTGACGCACCGACAGATGCCATCATGCCAAATAATGCGGATTGGCTTGATAAACTTGGATATGTCGATTTACTTCGCGACGTGGGCCCTCATTTCACAATCAATCGGATGCTTACCTTTGAAAGTGTCAAGTTGCGATTGGACCGTGAAAACCCACTTACTTTTCTTGAATTTAATTATATGATTTTACAAGCTTATGATTTTCTTGAGCTACAACGAAGAGTTAGCTGCTCAATGCAGATGGGCGGTTCCGATCAATGGGGTAATATCATTAATGGTGTTGAACTAAACCGTAGGATGGATCAAAAAGAAGTTTTTGGATTAACCACTCCGCTCATTACAACAGCCAATGGCGCGAAAATGGGTAAATCTGCTAGCGGTGCCATATGGCTTAATCAAGATATGCTTTCTGCATATGATTTTTGGCAATTTTGGCGCAACACCGATGATGCGGATGTAGGGCGTTTTCTTAAACTATTTACCGAATTACCACTTGATGAAATATCAAAACTTGAAGCTTTAGAAGGTGCAGAAATTAACGAAGCCAAAAAAGTGCTGGCGAATGAAGTTACAGCGATGTGTCACGGTGTTGAAGCCGCAGAAAAAGCAGAAGCCACCGCAAAAAAAGCTTTCGAAGAGAGATCGCTTGGTGCTGACTTGCCAAGGGTAGAAGTTGAAAAAGCCGATTTACAATCCGGAATTCAAGTTACTGATCTATATATTACAGCTGGACTTGGTTCATCAAGAGGTGAAGTTAGGCGCTTAATAAAACAAGGCGGTGCTAAGATTAATGACGAGAAGATAACAGATGGTGAAATGAACATCACACTTGACCAATTAAATGATCAAGGTACCATTAAGTTATCGGCAGGAAAAAAACGACATATTTTAATAATGCCAAAATAATTTCAATCGGGAGTTTTCATAATGGATAGACGTAATTTTCTAACGACGGGTGTCGCAAGTGCCGCTGCAACAGCAATCGCCACTAGTGTATCAGGTAGCATTGCCAATGCTCAAACAACTAAATCCATTATTAAGCCTGAGAAATTAAAAGAAGGCGATACGGTTATGATTGTCGCACCTGCAGGTGTGGAATATAGAAAATTACGTCTCAAATTATCGGTTGAATCTTTAGAAGCATTGGGCCTAAAAGTTAAAGTTGCTGAAAATACGCTCGGGCGCTTTGGATATTTTCCAGCAGAAGACAAAGTTCGTGCTGATGAAGTAAACCAGGCCTTTGCAGATAACGAAGTAAGAGCGGTTATTGCTTTAAAAGGCGGATGGGGTGCTGCAAGAACATTACCTTATATTGATTTTGATTTAATCGAGAAAAATCCAAAAATTCTTCTTGGGTATAGTGACATTACTGCGCTACTCAATCCCATTTTTGACAAAACCGGCCTGATGACTTTTCATGGTCCAATCGCAGGCGGCTCATGGAATAGATTTACAACACAAAATGTAAAAGAAATCCTTTTCGATGGTGCAGCGCAACATATGGTTAACCCCCAAGAAAAAGGTGAATATTTAGCTGTTCGTCAAAACCGTACTGAAACCATAGTCTCCGGCAAGGCGCAAGGTCGCCTCGTCGGCGGCAACTTAACAGTCTTAACAGCACTACAAGGGACTCCTTATTTTCCAGATACTAAAGGAAAAATTCTCATGCTAGAAGATGTTGGTGAGAATATCTATCGCGTGGACCGTATGTTAACGCAACTTGCTTTAGGGGGGCATATAAAGGATTGCTCCGGTGTCGTTCTTGGTGGATGGACAGATGTTGACACTGATGGTGGTTATGGCGATTTTGCGTTATTGGATATTTTTGAACAGCACTTTATTCCTGCAGGAAAACCAGTATTCACGGGGGCAATGTTTGGACATATTTCAGATCAACGTACGATGCCCGTCGGTTGTAACGTCAGCATTAATGCCGATGAAGGAACAGTAACAATGTTAGAAAGTGCCGTTTCCTAATTTATAGGCTTGTCAATCGGAGCTGGCGGTTCTGTTTCAACTGTTTCTGATTTTTCAGCCTCTTCACGTGCTGTGGGTGAATTATCGCTGCCGCCGATTGCACCAAATATTTTTCTAAAAATACCTGGAGCTAAAGCCATTAACGGATTAATTTTGACTTCGGGTTCATCTATTGTACCCTTCATATTATATGTTGCTGCAAAAATTCCCTCATCTTTACCACCTGTAAAGATTGTTCCAAGTAGAGGAATATTGCCCAAAAAAGAATTTAAACCATAAGCCGGTATAATTGTGCCTGCTAAAGATATTTCATCATATTTCTGATCTACATACCCATCGAGCGTAACGCCTAATGTAGGCCCTTTTGCGCTACCCGAACTAATGCGGAAAATTTGATCATATTGTTCAAAGTTACCTTCAAAGCTATCGAATGAAAGTCCATTTTTCTCTAATTCTTCTTGCGCTTTTGCAAATTCTTTTTCCTTAAGAAGTTCACTAAACACTTGAGAATCTGCAACAGTAAACTCTTCTGCTCTGATATTACCTTTCAAGGTGTACCCTTTTTCCATTTTGATCATATCAGCATCAATAAGTAAGTCCCCTCGATCACCGCTGGTAAAGAAATCCAGAGCGCGCAAAGCATTCCCACCATCATTTGTGCTTAATGTCATTTTTTGCTCAGGGTTGGTTAAATCTTCATCACTGGCAATGATAAGCGATAAGTTTTTATCCTCTCCCCATTTTGCCATATAACCAAAGTCAATAACTTCATTATTAATATAACCTGCCAATACTGAAGTCTCTTTGGCAATTATATCATTATACATCGCGACTTCAGCTATAGAGCCAGATAGATTAAAGTCGGGTAAATCGGTTTTTTCTGTATTCTCATCTAATGGCGCAAAAATAATATCCATTAATGGCACAGCATTAAACTCTTCGCCCTTTACGGATAGCTGATACATGGCATTTTCATAATTCCATTCAAATAAGCCACTAAAATCATGCCCTTGCATTTCTAGTTCTTTAATATAAAGCCTAATAGCGCGCTCACCATCATAAGTTAATTGTAATTCTGAATTCATATTTTCTGAACTAAAAACAATATCATTTACGTGAATATTATTATCATCAAAGACAAGCCTAAAATTTGTTTTGGCTTTGGACGTTTCTTCTTTAACCCATCCAAGCGGTTCAAAAATTATTTCATTATCGGCTAAATCAATAACGCCTTTACCGACTTTCAAACCCGCTCCTTGCCCAAGCAATGTTAGGTTTGCTTTCGCAGGCCCTGAAACATATGGTTCAAACGGCAAATGTAACGTTTCCCATTCCTTGTTTTCTACCTCACCTTCAATGGTATATTGCGTTGGATATTCTTTTGATTTAGTAAAATCCTCAATCCATTCAGCATTAAAATCTATACCATTTAAAAGAATATTGCCGTTAGAAACTATTCCGTCACGATTAACGGCCAGTGTCATTGTACCATCGGATAAATTGTACCCGTCTGAAAGTTTTGGAATATTTAATTCTTCGATATCTGCTTGGATATCAAAAATGACGTCTTTAAGCTTCAACCCTCTAATAAGAGGGAAATCAAGGGTCAGAAAAGCATCGGCATTGCCCAAAATACTATCTTGCTTGATACCATATTGGCTAGGGTACCCCAGAGGTTTATAGTCAATAACATGAAGAATATCTTCGACACGTCCTTTCACCGGAATTTCAAAATGGGCTACCGCTTCCCCCTTCTTCGCAATATCATTGAAATGAAGTACAGCGCCATTAATCATCGCATTTTCAACAACACCACTATCAATATTCAGCAAAAATTTATTTAGCTGCAAACGAGCAGTCCCAAGCATGTTAGTGAGTTGCGGCATAGGTTTAAGAAAATGTGAGACACCGCCAACGACGTTAAAGTCAAATATAAAGCTTTCTTCGGGCAAACTATCAAGTGCCCACATTTCAGGCTTAATATTTACGTTTATTTCGCCTCTTGGGATCATGCCACCTGTAATATTATTTTCAATCCAAGTTCTGGCGCCTTTTAATAATTCTGGCGGCCAATATGTCTTTAAATTTATCAAAGGCATATTGGAAACATCCGCGACTATCATAACATCTGGATCACCACTAATACTACTAATTGTACCTTCAGAGTTCACTTCTGCGCCGTCAAATTTCAAATAAAGGTTTTCTATAGATATTTCATCATTTGATGTAATGAATTGGCCGCTTAACGAAGCCTCATCTATTTTAATGGGCTCATTATAGAGGTTCGCGGGATTAATCATGCCTTCATCTAAATCAAATTCAAAGGCAACAGCCGGTAAATTAAAATTCTTATCAATTGAAAAATCAATAATTCCACTTACTGGAATATTGAGTGTCGATAAATTTTTTAATCCTTCGACTTGTCCCGCTATATTGGTTGGAACAAAATTTGAGAACCTTATTTGTGATGTCACTTTTTCGTTTGGAATACTATATTGAACCGACATATGAAGAGGAATATCATTATCTTCTTCAAAATCGATTTCACCTTCAAGAAATAAGCTAAAACCGTCTTCAATTCTTTTAATATCTAATGAAGCGTCAGGAATACTCCAAACGTCAGATGATAATTCATCCTTTAAATTGATCGATGTATCCGAAAAAGAGACTTGTTGTAAATACCCCGTAGAGTTCATTGTATTGGGAGGAGACAATATTTGTTTAGTTAATCTGGGCACCAAATTGGATGAGCTATTAAATTCATCAAGATAAGCGCGCATGCTAGCCATAAATGCTTCTTGATCAAATGGCTCGCCAGACCAAGCCTTTTTCGGCAATAAAACATTTAATTCAATACCGCCGAATTCAACAAATGTTGGGGCGAATACCCCTCTCAACATTGCTGTAAAACTTAGCTGCGTCCCTGCTTGAGGAATTTTTAATTCCGTTGAAGACGCTTCATCTTTAATGGCGACATCTAAAAACCTAATTTCAAAACTGCTGCTTCCGGTTGGGTTATCGTCAGCATTTCGCCAAGTTAGTACGCTTTGATTAAATGAAACCGCTTCTCCAAGCCCTTGAGATACAAGCAAATTTTTTAAAAAAGGTGATGAGCCATCTAGTTCTACTGGACCATTACTGATCCGCCAGAAAAACAGCAATAGGGCAATTGTCATTATTGCTAAAATTGCCAAGAATGTCTTCACGGTATATCGTAATGGTCTGATCAATATATAATTCTCTTTAAACTTTATGTTTCACTTGCATGTAGGCATAATCGTGATCATTATAATGAAAACGTGTCAATAATATGATTTTGGAACCTCTTTAATGCCAAAGGTGTCAATAGAAACATCAAGTTACTCTTATACTTTTCCCTTAATTTCGGACAATAATTTTGCACATCAGAAACTAAATGATTTCAAAGAACTTTTCAATGATAGTTATTTAACTGTGATTAACGACACTCTTGCTGTCGAGGATAATAAAAACTTACTTCTCTCTATATTTTCTAATAGTCCTTACCTAACCAGCCTGTTATTTAAACATTTTGAATTGGCATTATCTTTATTTTCAATTCCACCTGAAGAACTATTAGAGCAAACTTTTTCTTCTTTAAATGATGACTTTTTAAAAATTACGAAGATAGTTGAATTAATGCGGCTGTTAAGAACTGCAAAAGCACACGTCGCACTTATCATCGCAGTTGCAGATTTGTCAGGTAGATGGGATTTAACAAAAACCACCAAAGGATTAAGTGATTTTGCTGAAATAACCTTAAATTTATCTGTTAATTTTCTTCTTAAAGAAGGGGTAAGCTCAAGCAACCTAGAACATAGCTTTTTCGATGATAATTATTCGACCAATTCTGGCTACGTCATTTTGGCAATGGGAAAGTTAGGGGGATATGAATTAAACTACTCTAGTGATATTGATCTAATCGTTTTATTTGATCTAGAGGTTGTTAAATATTGTGGAAAACGTTCACCTCAGGACTTTTTTGTTAAGATGACGCAAAAGCTCGTTAAAATCATGTCAGACCGCACCGCTGATGGTTATGTTTTTAGAACCGATTTAAGGTTGCGCCCCGATCCTGGTGCGACACCCGTTGCTTTATCAATGGAAGGAGCAGAAATATATTATCAAACGGTTGGTTTAAATTGGGAACGCGCCGCCATGATTAAAGCGCGCCCAATAGCAGGTGACATTGAAGAAGGTCATAACTTTTTAGAAAGAATAAGAGGGTTTGTATGGCGCCGATATCTGGATTACGCCGCTATAGCTGATATCCATGCCATAAAGAAATTAATTCATGAACATCATAGTCATAGTGGCATTATGCTTGAAGGTCATGATGTAAAATTAGGGCGTGGTGGAATACGTGAAATTGAATTTTATGCGCAAATTCACCAACTGATATCTGGCGGCCGTGAACCAGCGTTACGTGTTGCCCCTACTCGATTAGCATTAGACGCTCTTAGCGAAATGAATAAATTAACAATCGAAGAAAATAAAACCCTTCAAGAAGTGTACGTTTTTCTTCGCACTCTTGAACATCGTCTTCAAATGATAAACGACGATCAAACACACGAATTACCAACCGAAGAAAATGATTTAAACCGCATTAGTAAATTTATGGGCTTTGAATATTTTGCCGATTTTGAAATGGCCGTTATCAATCGATTAAATGCGGTAAATGAATTATTTAACGCCCTTTTGCAAGACACAAATCAAACGGAAGATGAAGATGACATTTTATTATCATTTCCTTCAGATAAATATCACCCAGCAACCATTAAAACGATTGAAGATGCAAAATTTCATGATGCAAAAAAAGCATATGAATTAATTCAAGGATGGATGCTAGGGCGTTACCGCGCTTGTCGAACTGATCGTGCTAGAGAGATTTTAAAAAACTTAATACCAGAAATGCTTAATGTTTTCGGCAAACAAGATGACCCCGATTCTGTGCTCGTAAAATTTGATGATTTCCTTTCACGTCTTCCATCCGGGGTCCAGTTATTCTCATTTATAAAAGCACAACCTTGGCTTCTTGATTTATTGGCCCAAATTATCGGCATGGCACCGTTTTTATCCAGTCAACTCTCAAGAAATCCATTGATGCTTGATGCCGTATTGAATGCGGAAGATTTCAAAAATAACTCAAGCTTAGAGGATTTGAGCAATTCTCTTGATGAACAACTACTCCTTGCTAGAGACTTTCAAGATATCTTAGATCATACACGAAAGTGGGCTAATGAAGCAAAATTTCAAGTTGGTTTACAAATTTTAAGAGGAAACACCGATGTTATTCATTCTGGAGAAACCTTAACCCATATCGCAGAGGTTTCTCTCAACACTATGCTAACACATGTGAAAGAAGAGTTTGCCAAAAAGCACGGCATTATTGAAAACTCCTCTCTTTGTATTTTAGCAATGGGTAAATTAGGCAGTTATGAATTCACCACTACTTCGGACGTTGATATTGTATTGATCTATGATGCAGATGATATGTCAGCAGTATCTAATGGAGCTAAATCACTTGGTGTTAATCATTATTATGCTCGGCTTTCCCAAAATTTTATAAATAGTATTACTGCATTAACGGCTGAGGGGAAACTTTACGAAGTAGATATGAGACTAAGACCTTCAGGGACCGCTGGACCACTTGCTGTATCAATTGAAAGTTTTAATGACTACCAAAAAGGACAAGCATGGACTTGGGAACACATGGCGCTAACGCGAAGTCGTGTTATTTCAGGACCTGATACATTACGAATAAAAATTGAGACTATTATTCATAATATTCTAAGCCACCCAGGTCGTGCACATGATAATTTACTTCATGAAGTTGCCAAAATGCGGGTTAAACTTGCTGAAAATTTTGGTACAGACAACATATGGTCAATGAAAAATATACGCGGCGGCATAATAGATATTGAGTTTATTTGTCAATATACACTCCTCGCTAATGGTGATAAATATCCATCAATTCTAAAAAGAAATACGCTGAGACAATTAAAAGAGATTAAGAAGGCAAAAATTTTAAGTGCCGATGATGTGAAAACTTTTTCAAAAGCTTGCCATATAATGCAAACGTCACAATCCTTACTGAGATTATGCCTTGGCACTACATCCAAAAGTAAAGAGCGCCCACCAGCCCTTCTTGAAACTTTGGCAGAAAGATTAGAAACACCCCCTCAAAATCTAGAAAAGTTAATTACGACAAATCAAAAGAATGTACTTGATTTGTATAAGAAAATCATAGAAATTCCAGCAAATAATTTAAAACCCCATGACCCAATTCCACCACTCGAACATAAAGAGGATTAAGAATGTTAGAAGTTGGCCAAAAAGCACCTGATTTTAATTTATTAGATGAAAACGGAGAGAATATGTCTCTCTCAACATTTAAAGGAAAAAATATTGTTCTCTATTTTTACCCTAAAGACGACACACCCGGCTGTACAAAAGAATCTATTGCTTTTAGTGAATTAAAAAATGAATTTGAAGCGAATAATACCGTCATACTTGGTGCTTCAAAAGATAGTGTTAAAAAACACCAAAACTTTATCAAGAAACACGATTTAACTGTAAAACTTCTCGTGGATGATGAAGGTAAGCTCTGCGAAGATTATACCGTTTGGGTTATGAAAAAGCTTTATGGTCGTGAATATATGGGTATCGAACGCGCTACCTTTCTAATTGGCGCTGATGGAAATATTAAAAATATTTGGCGCAAGGTAAAAGTAAAAGGTCACGCTGAAGAAGTTCTTGAAGCCGTTAAATCATTATGACAACTATAGCCGATGTTGCGCTTAACATATTAAACGCTACTAACGTCGATGATAAAACAAAACTAACGCATCATCGGTTTACAGAAAGGTTAAATGGAAATTTATCTTTTCAGTTTAATCAGACTGCCCCCAAACGCCCAGGACGCCCTGAAAAGCCAGAATTATTATCACCAAAGGAAATGCCAAAAAGGCGCGGTGCCAGTGGCAATACTGCTCGTATCGCAATGTTACATGCTATTGCCCATATTGAGCTAAACGCAATTGACTTAGCATGGGATATAATTTTACGATTTGGAAAATCTATGCCAATTGAGTTCACAAATGATTGGATCAAAGTCGCAGATGATGAAGCAAGACATTTTGAACTTTTAAATAACAGATTAATGGATTTGGACAGCTACTACGGCGCCCTTCCCGCACATGATGGGTTATGGCAATCTGCTGAAAAAACATCGCATGATTTAAAAGCTAAACTTGCCGTTGTTCCTCTCGTACTTGAAGCAAGAGGTTTAGATGTGACACCGTCTTTAATTCAAAAGTTTAGATCTAGTAATGATAAGAAAAGCGTTGCCGCCCTAGAAATCATTTACCGTGAAGAAGTGGATCATGTTAAAGCTGGAAATAATTGGTTTAATTATGTGTGCAATCTTGAAAATTTGAACCCTCAAACAACCTATCATACTTTAGTAAAAAAATATTTTGCTGGGCATTTAAAATCTCCCTTCAATAAAGAAGCAAGAGACAAAGCCGGTTTAGCCGAAAGCTTTTATCTTCCCCTATCAGCAAACTAATTAAAACTGTTTGCTTTTTTTAACTTTTTGCTATCAAATTCGGCTTAAATTTGTTTGATTCGCTAGTTTGTTAGTAAAAATTAATTAAGCATATAATAAAAATAAAGAAAG
Organism: Pseudemcibacter sp.; assembly: GCF_965661635.1. Taxonomy (NCBI): domain Bacteria; kingdom Pseudomonadati; phylum Pseudomonadota; class Alphaproteobacteria; order Emcibacterales; family Emcibacteraceae; genus Pseudemcibacter; species Pseudemcibacter sp. Next base: position 27,957 of record NZ_CBFIEP010000125.1, read on the forward strand.
TTAGATTTTGAAAATTATTAATTTTTTCATAAACTTAGACGATATACTTGACCATTATTTTCCTGATAGACAAATGTATTTCAGGACAAATGGTGACGTTCGGTTTATTACGGTTTCAAAAAATGTTCAGATTTTTTTATGTACTGGTCTGCTTTGCTTCTTCGTTTGGTGTTCATTTATTTCATATAATTACGTTTATTTAGACGAAATTTTAACGGAAAAAAATGATGAAGTTGAACAAGCAAAAGAGAACTATCTAAAAATTGAACAGCAGTATGCTGAACTTCAAAATGAAATTCAAAAGTCTGCCGCTGCGTTAGAGCAACGTCAAAAATATATCCAACAAGTTCTAGAAGAAAATGGTGAGGTCATGTCACCTGTTCTTCCTTTAAATGACAATGACGATTTAACAGCGCCTGAATATGTGAATGTTGATGAAAACGATAATGATCAAGAAGCACGTAATGTAATTCGTGATGAGAAACTTGAAAAACTTTATGTTGATCTCAAAAGAGTTGAAATGCAGCAAAATCAGCTGGTGAAAAACATGAATGATGAAGTCGATCAAAAATTATCATTCTTAAGTGACACATTAACAAAAGCTGGTATTACTCCTGAGAAAATGATGGAACTTGCCAACTTACCGCTTGAACCATCTGCGTCAGGTGGGCCTTTTATCGCTGTTAGCAACATCAGTGAAGCGAACTTAGATACCCATGCATTTGATAGTTTATTCTATAAGAGAGCACATTTAGAAAATATCAAAACTGCACTGGATCACTTACCAATTATATCGCCACCTGAAAAACATTATGTTTCTAGTAAATTTGGAATGCGACGAGACCCTTTTACCAGAAAATGGGCTACCCATAATGGATTAGACATGGCTGGATGGCGTAATACACCAATTGATTCTGGTGGTGCCGGGATAGTAACACGTGCCGGGCGTAACGGTGCTTTTGGTCTTTTTGTAGAAATTGATCATGGGAACGGCTTTAAGACAAAATATGGCCATCTTTCAAAGGTAAAGGTAGAGCGCGGCGAAAAAGTTGAAGCAAATCAACTAATTGGCCTCATGGGAAGTACAGGTCGCAGCACAAGTACTCACCTTCATTATGAAATCTGGTTTAACGGAAAACCAATAGATCCGTTAAAAGTACTTAAGGCAGCAAAAGATGTTCAAAAAATCAAACAACAAAAACACGACGCTTAATAGCACGGAAAAATCTATACCAAAGGATAGTAAACCAATGGAACCACCTTCAAATTCAGTACCTTCAATAATTAGTTCAGACGTAGTCGTAAAAGGCAATGTCAGCACATCAGGCGAAATTCAACTTGATGGCACAATTGAAGGGGACGTAAAGAGTAAAAACCTTACAATGTGTGAAAACGGTACCGTTAAAGGTAAAGTTACCGCTGATGATGTGATTGTAAAAGGTTCAGTAAATGGCAGTATTGTAGGGCGCAATGTTCGCCTTGAAAAATCTGCAAAATTAAATGGTGATATTTGCCATCAGACACTTAGCATAGAAGCTGGTGCTTATATTGAAGGTAACTTGAGCCATCAGAGTGCTTCTACAAATCCTGCACCAGGAAACGCTACAAAAGTAATGTCTGCTAATTCTGATGAGAAAAAAGAAGAGAAAAAAGACGGGAAAACTAAAGATTTAGTAGATCGTCTATAAAAGTATAGAATATTCAATTTAAAGCGGGCAATGCCCGCTTTTTTTATATCTATTCAATATCTTCTACCTGAGTGCTTGTCCCGTGAACTCTTGCTGCCAAGGCGGCATTGAGAAAACTATCTAAATCACCATCTAAAACTTTATCTGGTTGACCGCTTTCAACCCCTGTACGTAAATCCTTAACCATTTGGTATGGTTGTAATACATATGATCTAATTTGGTGCCCCCAACCTATTTCTGTTTTACCAGCATGTTCGGTATTGGCTTCTTCTTCTCGGCGTTGAAGCTCCGCTTCATATAATCGCGCCTTAAGCATGTTCATGGCTGTTGCACGGTTCTTATGTTGTGATCGGTCATTTTGGCACTGTACAACAATATTTGTGGGGATATGGGTGATACGAACTGCACTATCGGTGGTATTAACATGCTGTCCACCTGCCCCAGATGCTCGGTAAGTATCTATTCTAAGATCGCTTTCGTTGATATCCACCTCGAAATTATCATCAATAACCGGATAAACCCATACGCTTGCGAAACTAGTATGTCGCCTTGCATTACTATCAAATGGTGAAATGCGAACAAGTCGATGAACACCGCTCTCTGTTTTAAGCCAACCGTAGGCATTTTCACCTTTTATTTGTATAGTGGCGGATTTAATGCCTGCTTCTTCACCGTTATGGATTTCCATAATGTCAACTTTGCACCCGTGTGCATTTGCCCACCTCGTATACATTCTAAGCAGCATGTTAGCCCAATCTTGACTTTCCGTACCACCTGCACCCGAATTAATTTCAAGATAAGTGTCATTACCATCTGCTTCACCGCTTAAAAGTGTTTGCAGCTCTAAAACTTCAGCTTTGTCAGTTAATTTCTGAATAGCTGTTTCCGCTTCAAGTATAATCTCGGCATCATCTTCCAATTCCCCAAGTTCGATAAGTTCAATATTATCGTTCAGTTCACTATCAACTTCATTACATAAGTTTATAGCTTGCTCGAGCTTAGTACGCTCCTGCATTAATTTTTGCGCATTTGTGGGGTTATCCCAAAGGGCGGGATCTTCGGATAGGGCGGTTAATTCTTCATAACGATCGAGGGCAACATCCCAGTCAAAGATGCCTCCTCAACAGTTCTAAAGACTGTTTGATTTTATCAACAGAGTTCTGGATTTCAGCTTTCATAGATTAGACCAAATTATTGTTATTATTAATAAATACCGCCTGTACCTGTTCGCAGCTTGGTCTTTGTTTGCACCAACGAATTAAATCCGTCAAGTACTTGTTGATTTTCCTCTGGGAATGATCCCTGTCTAAAGGCTTCTAGTATCGCATTACGTTGACCGGTACTTGCTAATTGTCCTGTTACAGGGTCCACTCTAACGAGCCTTACACCTTCAGGAATGCGGAATGGGATTGGCGTTTCGTCTTTAAGTGCATCTCTCATGAAGTCACGGAAAATAGGCACAGCTACTGATGAACCTTCTTCATTGCGCCCTAATGAGCGTGGTGCATCAAAGCCAACAAAAACACCAACAACCAGATCAGGTGAAAAGCCAACGAACCAAGTATCAAAACTTTCATCCGTTGTACCCGTTTTTCCTGCCAGTGGTCTGCCTAGCGAACGAATTCTAACCCCGGTACCCCTTTGGACGACGCCTTCCATCATAGAAACTAATTGATAAGATGTTACAGGGTCTAGCACCTCGTCACGTAAATCAGGCAATTCTGGTGCTTGTTGATTGCGCCAGTCATTGCTTATGCAATTTACACAATTTCGATCATCATGACGGAATATCGTCTTACCATGACGGTCTTGTATACGGTCAATAAGGGATGGTTGAATTTCATTACCACCATTAACGATCATTCCATATGCCGCAGTTAAATCGAGCAAAGTTGTTTCCCCAGCCCCTAATGACATTGATAATAAATCAGGTAAGTCGTTATTGATATTAAAACGATCTGCGACTTCAACGATTTTGTCCATTTTTAAGTTTTGAGCCAATCGCACAGTCATCAAATTACGTGATTTTTCAATTCCTAATCTTAGTGTGCTTGGACCATAAAATTTATCACTTGAATTTCTTGGCTTCCATTTACCCATACCAAACCCTTGATCAATCACAAAAGGAGCATCAAGAATGATACTTGATGGTGTAAAGCCATTTTCTAGCGCTACACTATAAACAAATGGTTTAAATGCGCTTCCAGGTTGTCGTTTCGCTTGCGTTGCACGGTTATATTCACTTCTTGTGAAATCATAGCCGCCAACCATGGCTAGCACACGACCAGTATGCGGATCCATTGCAACCAGTGCACCATTAATTTCTGGAATTTGTCTCAGTCCAAATGGATCGCCAAATGCAGGGTCTTCAGTTTCAATGGCTTCAACGGCAATAATATCGCCTTGAACAAGGACTTCAGCGACTGATTTAACTTGCGGACCTCTGGTTTCACCAGGCAACCATTTACGTGCCCATTTGACTTCTTCTAATGATATACTTTGCTTAAGAAGGTTATCATATGTTTCACTTGATGATAAAGCTTCTTTTGTGGCGATAATAGCCATCTCATCTGTGACTTCCAAAACCACGGCTTCTTGCCATGTCGGAATTCCAAGTGGTGTATTTCTTTTAAGAAATGTCTCTTTCCAACTTTCATAAGGTGAGGCAAACAAATCCATTTTATCAAGCGGACCACGCCAGCCATGACGTCTATCGTAAGTCACCAGGCCATTCTTCATTTCGCGTTCAGCAATTTGTTGTAAACGCGGTGATAAAGTGGTTCTGACTGCAAGGCCACCACCATATAATTCATCATCACCGTAGGACTTTTTAAGCTCCCGTCTTACATCCTCAGCAAAATAATCTGCTTGAAAAGTTCTAGCACGCCCCCCATCAACAGTTGCCAATGGAAGCTCTTGAGCCGCCAATTTTTCTTCTTCCGATATAAACCCTTCTATTTCCATGCGACCGATGACCCAGTCACGGCGCCCTTTTGCCGCGTCATATCTTCTGATTGGGTGGTAGTTACTTGGCGCCTTGGGAAGTGCCGCAAGATAAGCTATTTCTTCAAGTTCAAGTTCATCGAGCGATTTACCAAAATAATTAAGTGCAGCTGCCGCCACACCGTAAGAATTTTGTCCAAGATAGATTTCATTTAAATAAAGTTCTAAAATTTGATCTTTGGTAAATGCCTGCTCAATTCTGTATGAAAGAATGGCTTCTTTAATTTTTCGTTCTAGTCGCACTTCACTTGTCAGTAAGAAATTCTTTGCAACTTGCTGCGTAATTGTAGAAGCACCTACAGGTCGTCGGTTGGTAACAACATTTTTAACATTTACAAGAACGGCTCTTAATAGCCCCTTAAAATCAATACCAATATGGGTATAAAAATTTTGATCTTCTGCTGATAAGAAAGCCTGAATTACTTTTGGCGGAATTGCATTGATTGGCACAAACAGGCGTTTTTCACGGGCATATTCTTTAAGCAAACTACCGTCACCGGCATAAATGCGGCTAACGACAGGCGGTTCATAATTGGCTAGTTGATTATAATCAGGTAAATCACGTCCAAATGAATATAATATATATAACCCGCCAACCACAGCAAGTATGCCACTTACAAGAGTAAATACAATTAGCCCACCAAGTATATTTTTCCATTTTTTAGACAAAATTATAATCCACCGTTCCACGAATTTTATAATCGTTCAAAACTTAGGCGCAAATTATGACAACCTTAAGGCACAATCAAGCAAAATAATATTATATCACCTATTTAAATTATCCCAAAAACCCGTCATATACATTCAAGAATAAAGTCAAACTCGCAAAGGCAAATATTAAACAAAACAATCCTTCTAAAATTCGTCCATATAAATCATAAAACTGCATCACTTTTTTATAAGAAAATAAAACGGCGTATAAGCTATGCAGGAATATTGCGATAGCAAAGCATCCTGCTAATATCATTAGTGGCGCAGAAGGCGGCGCCTCTTCCGTCAACCCTAAAGTAATTAAAGCAATCCACCCCATCATTGCTTCCGGATTGGTCATATGGACGGTATATCCCTTTAAAATAGTAGCACGGCCAAATGTTTTCGTTTTTACCTTCTTAAATGATGGTTTTTCCAGCGCTTTTTTCAATGATAACAGGGATAGATACATTAAATACCCGCCACCAAATATCTGAATAAGAATAATTGCATTGGGGTTTAATGCTAATATTGCTGATACGCCTAATATGCCTAGTGTACCCCAAGTAAAGGTACCCAAAACAACACCTATCATGATATAAAGGCCCGCTTTACGCCCTAATGACATTGAATGATTTATGATAGTAAAGCTTGAAAGACCAGGGCTAATAATAATGATAAAGCTTGTGCTATAAACTAATAATAATGTAGGCCAATATGATATTAGAAGCTCCTAAAAAGGATATTTTTAGTTATAGGCAAAATTTTGTTGAAAATATTTATCAGTCGCCTTTAGTATTGCGTTTCCAATTTTATCGTGTGTTTCTTTTTGCATCAAAAGTTTCGCGTCCGTTGGATTGGTCAAATATCCTAATTCAATTAAAACGGACGGCACATCAATTCCTTTAAGAACCGCAAAACCTGCAGAACGGAGGCTCCGTTTTCTAACTCTAACGGATTTCTTTAATTCAATTGCAAGTTCTTTGGCAAATCGATTGGAAAGGTTCATCGTTTCTTGTTTCACAAGATCAATTAGAATATTTTGCACGATGTCCGGTTCGTCCTGAAGGTCAACCCCTGCAATAACATCTGATTTATTCTCACGTGCCGCCAGCATAGCTGCTTCGCGGTCAGACGCCCTTTCCGTCAAAGTATAAATAGTGGCACCACGAACACTTGGGCTTTTAAATGCGTCCGCATGAATTGAGATAAATAAATCAGCATTATTTCGATGCGCAACGTTACTTCTTTCTCTTAGTTTCAGGAAAATATCTCTATCTCTAGTCATTATTACTTTGTAACGACCCGAGGCTTCAAGAATCTTTTTAATATTACGCGAGGCAGATATTGTTACATTTTTTTCTGAAATACCATTTACTTTAACACCACCCAAATTTCCGGGATCATGTCCACCATGACCCGGGTCAATAACGATAATCTTTTTCCCTGATCTGGGGACATTTGACGGCCTTCTTGTTGAAGCAACGGCTTTTGCTTGTACGGCAGGATTTGATACAAGTGTGGTACAAACGGCTTGGGAAATTTTTTCAAAATCAAAAACGAGACGGTTTGGTTTTCCGCCCTTTCCTTTAATGACAAAAGAGTTACTAATTTTTGATGGGCTTTTTAAATCTAGTACGACCCGGGACGTACCAGGCGTATATAAACCATAGCGATAATTATTAACCAGTCCCTTACCCGTTGCCCCCCCTGGACCAATATTCCATGTCACTTCATCTAGATCAATTACTATCCTATTTGGATTAGCGAGCGTAAATGTTCTAAACGCACTATTGCCATTTACTTCTATAACGAAGCGAGTTTTATTCTGGTCTCCGCCAAATCTAACACTCGTAACTTCAGGTGCAGCAAGGGTGTAACTGGAATTAAAAACAATAAAGAACAACGAAATCAAAATAAATTTCATTAATTTAATTTGAGAAAAAAGTTGTTTGTTTTGCGACATGATTTTCCAGTTTATAGTCATTTAACACCATATGTTTTGAAACATCATAACATTTATTATTAAAAAACTGTTAACATTTCTATTATAAAATGATGTTTTAAAAAAGTTTTTTTGTTTTTTAAATTCTTTTCTATTGTTATGAGGTCGAAGGTTCACTATGTTAACAACATCATATATAGAAGCAGAATAATGCAATAATATGATGTTGCGCATTAACTAATAATGAATAGACGCAACGTTTAAAAATAAAAGAAGAAAAATATAGCCTAAAAGGCAAAATAAAAAATTATGAATTTAAGCATTATGAGCCAGAAGAGTAATCCCGTTAAAACCAAGGACTTATCCTTTGTTGATGACGATAATATTGTTCTCTTTCGTAAGTCTCTAAATGCCCAAAACCCCACTATATTACTAACAAAACTTCAAAAACCTGCACGCTTATTTATTGCAAACGACAATACAAGCTTGAGCGGTTTTTGTTATGGAGAAAATTTTAATGTCAATTCGTATGTTGATCGACGCCTCCCACCAGGAAGAGACCCGTGTGGCCATCGTCGACGGAAACAAAGTGGAGGACTTCGATTATGAAAGTTCTGCCAGAAAACAACTTAAAGGTAGCATTTATCTAGCAAAAGTAACCCGTGTCGAACCTTCCCTGCAAGCCGCTTTTGTGGATTACGGGGGAAATCGTCATGGTTTTCTTGCCTTTAGTGAAATTCACCCAGATTATTATCAGATACCCGTTGCTGACCGTGAAGCGCTTATTGCTGCAGAAGCAAAGGCAAATGCTGATTTAATCGAAGAAGAAGCAACCGCAACCGGCGACCCCGATGCTAAAAAAGCAAAAAATGTCGGTAAAAAAGAAAAAGCTGAAACAAAAGAAGATTTAACTTCAGATAAAGAACATTCTGATGAAGAAAAACCTGAAGAGATTGTTGAAGCGGAAGAAAACGAAGAAGAAAAACCAAAACCACGTCGTGGACGCAGAAGAAAAACAAAAGCGGAAGCAACAAAAGAAGACGTTATTGAATCTACTAAAGAAGAAGCTAACGGAAAAGAAACTTCTGAAACTGATGGTGAACAACCTTCTAATGATGATACTGCAGCAACACCTAATGAAGAAAAAGCATCAAACGATGATCAAGGTGAAAGCGAAGATAATAAAGAATTAGAGAATTCTGAAAGCATATCTGAAAATTCCGAAGAGGAAGAAGAAGAAAGATTACGTATTAAAATGGCGAAAAGACTACGCTATAAATACAAAATTCAAGAAGTTATTAAAAAGAACCAAATTATTCTTATCCAAGTTGTAAAAGAAGAGCGCGGCAATAAGGGTGCTGCATTAACCACTTATCTATCCCTTCCTGGTCGTTACTGTGTTCTTATGCCTAATACGCTTCATGGTGGCGGTGTAAGCCGTAAAATTGCTAACGTAAAGGACCGCAAAAAACTCAAAAATGTTCTTGCTAGTCTTAACCTTCCTAAAGGGCATGCTTGCATTATTAGAACGGCCGGTAGTGACCGCACAAAGGTCGAAATAAAACGCGATTATGATTACTTAAAGAGAATGTGGGAAGCTATTCGTGAGCATACCCTTAAATCAATTGCCCCAAGTTTAATCTATGAAGAAGGTAATTTGATTAAAAGGAGTATCCGAGATTTATACACCCGCGACATAAAAGAAATATTAGTCGAAGGTAAAAGCGGTTTTGATACCGCCAAAGATTTCATGAGTATGCTCATGCCTTCGCATGCTAAAAAAATCCAACATTATGAAGACCCCATTCCTTTATTTCAGCGGTATCAAGTGGAAACCCATTTGGATTCAATGTATGGCCCCACCGCGCAACTCAAATCTGGTGGTTATATTGTTATTAACCCAACGGAAGCTCTCGTTTCCATTGATGTTAACTCTGGTCGTGCAACAAAAGAGCATAATATTGAAGAAACAGCCCTTAACACCAATCTTGAAGCTGCAGAGGAAATTGCAAGGCAATTAAAATTACGTGATATGGCAGGGCTGGTTGTTATAGATTTCATTGACATGGAAGAACAACGCAACAATCGCGCCGTTGAAAGAAAAATGAAGGCTGCCCTAAAAAATGATCGCGCACGTATCCAAGTTGGACGTATAAGTTCATTTGGACTTATGGAAATGTCTAGACAAAGACTGCGTACTGGTGTGCTTGAATCAAGTACAACGCAATGCCCGCACTGTGAAGGAAGTGGTTTGCTGCGTACAGTTGAATCACAAAGTCTTCATATCTTAAGAATTATCGAAGAAGAAGGTATTCGCGCAAGAAATTCTAAATTCACAGTTTACTTACCAACTCGAGTTGCCGTCTTTATTTTAAATAATAAGAGAGCTAATCTTTCAGAACTAGAGACACAATATGATTTCTCAGTTTCTATTGCTATAGATGATGAATTAACTGCATCAGCATACAGAATGGAACGCTCAGGCAAACCTTCGAAAGCATCAAAAAAACATAAAGATGCCCTTAAGCTAGGCAACGATGTAAATAAACTTATCGACGTTACAGAAGAAGATGTATCACCAGATGAAGAAAAAGATGATCGTCCAAAGCGTCGACGCAGAAGACGTAGAAATCGTAATGATAGAAATCCAAAGTATCAGAAAGATCAAAAAGAGACTTCTGATGAAACGAATGAAACAGACGTAGAAGAAAATAAAAGCGAAGAAGAAAAACCCAAAAGAAGTCGCCGTCCCCGCCGCAATAGAAGGCGTTCTAATGACGATAACTATAATAATGGAAGTAAAACTCCTGAGGTCGCGGAACAAACTGATAATAATCAGACTTCTGGTGAAGATGTAAAAACAGAAGAAGAAAAACCTAAAAGAAAACCACGTCGTACGCGTAAAAAGGTGAGTGACGACAAAGATACAGAGGTTAAAACTGAAGAAGCGCCTTCTAGTGACGAAAAAGTAGAAGAAAAGCCAAAACGTCAAAGAAATACACGCAGGACGACAAAGTCTACTAAAGGTGAAGCTTCTGAAGATACTTCTAAAGAAGTCAAACCCGCAAAAAAAGAAGCAGAAAAAGAAGAGAAACCTAAACCGAAGCGTGCTCCTCGTAAGCGCGCATCAAAAAAAGAGCAAGCCACAACGAAGGAAGACAAGCCAAGCGAAGTTAAAAAAGAGGCAAAGGTAGAAGAAAAGGTTGTGGATGATAAGCCGAAGAAAAAAGGTTGGTGGTCGCGAACCATTGGATAAAATGTATAAATACTAAATTTAAAGCCTGAAATACTCTTTCAGGCTTTATTTTTGACATAATGACATTATATGACGGTTAATAGTAGGTTCACACGTACAAAGTAAATTGAACCATTAATTGACGAAACGATAACAGACAAATACACTAAAAATATGCGTATCAGACAGTTTAAAGACTTTTTATATCGATCCTTTATTGTGATTTTAATCACAAGTTTTACGCATGCCAATATTGCATCAGCGCAAGGACGCGGCATATCCATTTTGCGTGATGCCGAAATTGAGCAAATTATTCGTGATATAACCGAACCAATTTTTGAAGCTGCAGAGCTAGATAAAAATGCTGTCGCAACCTATCTTCTGAACGATACCACAATTAATGCCTTCGTCATGGGCGGGCAAAATGTGTTCATAAATTCCGGGCTATTACTTAAAGCAGAAAACGTAAACCAAGTCATAGGCGTTGTAGCTCACGAAACGGGCCATATCACAGGTGGTCATTTATCAAGATTTAGTGAAGGCATGTCGCAGATGACATCCTATAGTTTAATGGGCATGCTTCTTGGTGTTGCCGCAATGGCCGCTGGTTCTGCGGATGCCGGCATGGCATTAATGATGGGCGGTCAACAA
>NZ_CBFIEP010000126.1:0-4378 GCF_965661635.1 Pseudemcibacter sp.
TTGCTATTCATGAATGCAAGCGAGCCGATAAAAAGGCTCATTGTATATCCGATACCGCAAAGCGCAGCCATACCGTAAAGTGTTAGCATCCCCATTTCTTTTGGAAGCTCAGTAAGACCCGCCTTAACGCCTATCCAACAAAAGCCAAACACACCGACTTGCTTTCCTATAAATAATCCCAGCATAATACCCAGCGGCATCGAATGCGTAAGATCATCAAACCCAATACCGCTTAAATTAATGCCGGAATTACAAAATGCAAAAAATGGTAATATGACAAAAGCGACTACCGAATGTAAATCATCTTCCAATGTCTTAAGCGGAGATACACTCGGATCTCTTTCACATTTAATAGGAATAAACATCGCAAGAATTACACCCGCCAATGTCGCATGAACACCTGATTTAAGCAGTGACACCCACATGACAACACCAAAAACAATATAAGTACTTTTTTCCATTACGCCTTTTTTATTTAGGTATGCGAGTGCCTCAATACAAATTGCCGAAACGATAAGCGCCGTAATTGAAATATCGCTTGTATAAAAAAGTGCAATAATGACGATCGCCCCTATATCATCAAATATGGCAAGCGACGTTAGAAATACTTTTAAACTAATGGGCACACGTGAACCGAGTAGCGAAAGAACACCCAGCGCAAATGCAATATCTGTTGCAGCCGGAATAGCCCAACCAGACACTGTGTCAGAATTATTCATATTAAAATATAAATATACGCCGGCAGGAACAACCATTCCGCCTAAAGCACCTAACCCTGGCAAAATAATACTTTTTTTATCAGAAAGCTCACCTTCCATAAATTCACGTTTTAATTCTAATCCGACAAGAAAAAAGAATAAGGCCATTAACCCATCATTGACCCATAGCAGCAGCGGTTTATCGATTTCAAGCGCACCAACTTGTACAACAACAGGCGTGTCAAGAAGCGACGCATATAAAAAACCGAATGGTGAGTTACTGAGAATAATTGCAAAAACGGCCGCTATCACAAGTAAAATCCCGCCAGCGGATTCTTTTTCTAAGAAGTTTGAAATAGAGTTACCTGGTGGCCTACTCATTTGAATTAACGCCCCTTCTTTACTTCCATTTTTTTATTTTATGTCCCTTAATAGCATAAAATAAAATAAACGCATAACAAGGGAAACAAATTGCATAGGCAAACTGCATATCACCGGTCACTAAGGTAATGCGACCAAAGCTTAGCGGGATTAATGCACCACCCGCTAGCCCCATAATAAGCAGCGATGAACCTTTAGCGGTAAATTTTCCAAGCCCATCAAGCGCAAGCGGCCAAATTGATGGCCAAACTATTGCATTCGCTAACCCCACCATCGCAACAAAGAAAACTGAATTTGGAATGATCGCAAGACCAGCCCATGACCATATAATTTCAGAAATATACGTTTCATCTATCGAACTAAATATTATACCAAATATACATAAAAGACCAACGATCGCTGATATCATTAAAGCCCCGCTTTGGCTAATGAACCGAGGGATGGCTGATACACCAATGATATAGCCAACCACCATAAATGACATGGCATAGGCCGTTAAAATTGAGAAATTCTCCATATATAATGTTGAACCGTAAAGGTTTATCGTATCACATGAAATAACCTCAACTCCAAGATAAGAGAAAATCGCCATCGACCCCAATACAACTTGTGGAAACTGGAAAATACTTTCTTTGTCATCTTCGCCGTTCGATTGTTCAAGCTGATCACTTATTTTGGGAAGCTTTGAAAAATAGACAAGCCCAATCAATAATAGAAAAACCGCTGCCATGCCGATATATGGCATAATGAGCCGTTCAGAAAGCTCTTGAATTTCCTCTTCTGAAATAACAATGATCGCAAATTCAGACGCATTGTTAACATCTGATAAAACGAGCGCTGAAAAAACAATCGGAACGGCAACGCCAGCCACCTTATTAATAAGGCCCATAATGGCGATCCGCTTTGCGGCACTTTCTTTCGGCCCCAAATAAATAACGAAAGGGTTTGATGCCGTTTGTAAGATCGTCAAACCCGTCCCCAACACAAAAAGCGCCCCTAAAAAGTAAACATAATTAATTGAATATGCCGCAGGAACAAATAAAAGCGCACCAATAACCATGATCAGAAGCCCAACGATCATGCCATTTCTATAGCCCGTATATTTGAGCACACTCGCCATGGGAAACGCCATCAATGTATAAGCAATATAAAAAGTAAAAGTTACATAAAGAGCTTCAAAATCATTAAGATTACAAACTATTTTTAAGAAAGGAATAAGCGACCCATTGAGCCAAGTTACAAATCCAAAGATAAAGAAAAGCACACAAAATACATCATAGGTATTATTTTATTACTTTTATGCTCTTTATACCGTTATTATGCACGCATCATTCCCTATATATTTAAAAACAATAAACTAATACGTTATGAATTTCAAAATATATTTTTATACGTTTAAACCCTACCTATTGGACGGAATTATGATATAAACTTTTAAACATTTAAAGGTTTTATCTATGGCAATTCTTATTCTACTTAACCAAGTTGACCCAACTTTACTTGAAACCCATCTCAAATCTCATAATGATTGCCCTGAGGTGTGTATTTGGCCCAATTGCGGCAATAAAGATGATATTGAATGTGTAATCGTTTGGAAACATGACGAAGGGGTTTTAAACGAATTTCCCAATTTAAAGCTTATCGCATCATATGGCGCCGGTGTGGAAAATATACTCAGTGATCCCGCCCTTCCCGCCGATGTGCCAATTACAAGATTTGTCGATGATACCTTATCCGATCAAATGGCAGAATTTGTGTTAGCCGCTATTTTAAATCACCGCTTACATTTAACTTATTACCGCGAACAACAAGCCGCCAGTCAATGGCGTGGCAAAGATTTTCTTACTGGTAAAAATGTGACTATTCTTGGCCTTGGTGAACTGGGTAGTACAACTGCAAAGCTACTAAATAAAAATGGATATAAAGTATCCGGCTGGAGCAGATCCGAAAAAAACATTGATGGGGTCAAAAGCTATTTCGGTAATGATCAACTTTATTTGTCCGTTGAGGACGCAGATTTCGTAGTTTGCTTATTACCATTAACCCCGGGTACAAAATATATATTAAATGCAGATCTTTTTAGTAAGATGATAAAAGGTAGCTTTCTGATAAATGTCGGTCGCGGTGATCATTTAAACGACAATGATTTAATGGATGCACTTTATAATAATCAATTATCAGGGGCACTTCTTGATGTTTTTTCAAAGGAACCTTTACCTCAAGATCACCCCTTTTGGAAACATCCGAAAATCCATATCACACCACATATTTCAAGTCCCACCGACAAAGCAAAGGTAGCTCGTCAGATACTGGATAATTATAATAGAATTTTAAGCGGATCGACCCTTAAAAATCAGGTTGATCCACAAAGATCATATTAACCCCCATAAAAATCATATTAACATTGCATATAAATGCACTTGGTGTTAATTTCCGCCCAATTGAACAATGCTCTTTTAAATAGGTGAAACCATGAAGATACCTGGCAATACTATTCGCCCCGGTTATGTAATCGAACATCAAGACAGCATTTGGGTTGCTGTTAAAATTGCGCACACTCAACCAGGTAAAGGTGGTGCCTACCTCCAGGTTGAACTTAAAAACCTTATGGATGGTCGCAAACTTAATGAACGGTTCCGGTCTTCTGAAAAAGTTGAAAAAGTGCGTCTCGAGCAAAAAAATCAAACTTTCTTATTTGAAGCCGATGGTATGTATACTTTCATGGATGCTGAATCCTATGAACAGATTGAAATTTCTGCTGAATTCCTTGGCGAAAAAGCGGGTTTCCTGCAAGATGGAATGGAAGTCGTTGTTGAATTTTATGAAACAACCCCTCTTGGCGTTGCACTTCCTGCTACTGTTGATTTAAAGGTTATGGAAACGGAACCTGTCGTTAAAGGTCAAACACAAAAATCATCAAATAAACCTGCTCTAATGGATAACGGCATGCGCGTTATGGTACCCACCTTCGTCAATCAAGACGATATGATTAAAGTGAATACTGAAGACGGCACCTATAACGAACGTGTTAAATAAGGACAATTAAAATGGCACTTCAATCTGCCCTCATTAATGTAATGGAAAAAGCCGCGCGCAAGGCTGGAAGCCGTCTGGCTCGTGATTTCGGCGAAGTGGAAAATCTTCAAGTTTCGCGTAAAGGCCCATCGGATTTCGTTTCAAAAGCCGATCTAAAGGCAGAAAAAATCATTACAGAAGAATTACAATATGCAAGACCGCAATTTGGTTTCATCGTTGAAGAAGGTGAAGATATTCCACCGACAGAAGGCAGTAATAGCGTA
>NZ_CBFIEP010000127.1:0-3234 GCF_965661635.1 Pseudemcibacter sp.
TTACTTGTTCAAGATGTAGAGAAGAATCATCCACCAACTGCAGATATTTTAGATCCATTTAGTTTTTCACCGTGTTGGGTCATTGACGATGTGATGGGGAGTTATTCCACACCCGGTGGAGGTGTTGGACCACATCTTGATAGTTATCATGTTTTTTTAATTCAAGGAATGGGTAAACGGTCTTGGAAAATTGGTCGTGAGAAAATAAGAAAAGAAAAATATATTCAAGGTCTTGATTTAAAAATATTAAGCGAAGAATTTATTGGTGATGAATTTGAAGTTGAGCCAGGTGATGTTATTTATGTTCCGCCATTTTTTCCTCATTCAGGTGAGACAATTGATGAAAGCATGACATATTCCGTTGGATTTCTTGGCCCGTCGATGGCTGAATTGCTCATTGAATTTAGTCATTATATCGAGGAACAAGAAAGCTTAAACGGTCGTTACGATGGTGGTCAACTTGATGCGAATTCTTCTGGTGAAAATATGGATGAAAGTGAAGTTAATAATTTTCGCACTTCTTTAACGGATCTGATAAGATCTGACCAATTTGAAGAGTGGCTTCGTCGTTATTTTAAAAATGAAGATTAGCTATCTTCAAATAGCATCGCAAGTTGGTCAGTGATTGCGCCGCCGAGTTGTTCTGCATCCATGATTGTTATCGCATTTTTATAATAGCGTGTAACATCATGTCCAATGCCAATGGCAAGAAGTTTTACAGGGGATTTAGTTTCAATCACTTCGATGACATGACGAAGGTGATCTTCGAGATAATTAGCGTTATTAGAAGATAACGTGCTGTCATCAACTGGCGCACCATCCGAAATAACCATTAAAATACGACGTTCTTCTGATCTTGCGATTAATCGGTTGTGAGCCCAGAGTAAGCTTTCTCCGTCAATATTTTCTTTTAACAATCCTTCGCGCAGCATCAGACCAAGATTGTTTCGGCTTCTTCTTAATGGTGTATCGGCTGATTTATAAATAATGTGTCTTAGATCATTTAAGCGACCAGGCGCATCTGGCTTACCGTCTTCTGTCCATTTTATTCTTGATTTTCCGCCCTTCCAGGCCTTTGTGGTGAATCCAAGAATTTCGACATTAACGCCGCACCTTTCTAATGTTCTGCTTAAAATATCACCGCACATGGCCGCAATTGATATTGGTCGACTACGCATTGAACCAGAATTATCAACAAGAAGCGTTACAACAGTATCTTTAAAATCGCTATCATGTTCAATTTTAAAGGAAAGAGGGTGGGTTGGGTTTGTTACAACCCGAGTAAGCCGGGCGGTATCCAACATGCCGTCTTCAAGATCAAACTCCCATGCTCTTGTTTGCTTTGCCATAAGTAGGCGCTGCAAGCGGTTCGCGAGTTTTGAAACCATGCCTTGAAGATGATATAATTGTTGGTCCAATTTTTTTCGTAATTGTATTAATTCTTCTGGATCACAAAGATCTTCTGCTGCGATATATTCATCAAATTCACGTGTATAGACCTGATATCCTGGCCCATTTGAAAAAAGGCCGAAAGGATCATTGTCATTTCGCGGTGGTGCAGCATCTTCGCTTTGCGCTTGTTTTAACATTTCCATTAATTCTTCGGTGGTCATGTCTGATGATTGATCGCCAGTGGCGCCATCATCGATTTCATCTTCTGATTGCTCACCACTCTCTTCTAAACCGTCTTCTCCGCTCTCACTGTCGTCTTCTACATCATCACTGGACTGTTCACTTTGATCGGTTTGATCATCCATGTCATCCTGCTTGTTATCATCATTTTCTTCTTGCTCGTTATAATCACGAGCTAAATCCAGATCGGAGATAATTTTTCGGCTAAGTTTGGCAAATTCATCTTGATCATTAAGGTTTTCAATTAAATCATCAAGGTGCTTCCCAGCTTTTTCTTCAACTTCTGCACGTAATTCATTTACGGCCTTGCGGGTAGTTGCAGGTGGAGTTTCATCTGTTAAGCGTTGCCGAACTAGTAATTTCATCACGTCGTCAAGAAGGGATGCCGTTTTCTCTTCTGCGGGGTTTAGGGCGTTATCTTCATAATGTTTTTCTAGATGCGCTTTTAAATTCTTGGCAACACCGGCCATTTCATTACTACCGATTGCTTCGACACGAGCATCTTCGATGGCATTATAAACTTTTTCAGCAAGCTCACCTTTAGGCATATATTTATAATGCAGTGATTTATCGTGATGAAGTTTATGAAGCGAATAGCTATCGCCTTTACCTCTTAAATCAGCGATCTCTTCCGATGACATATCCGTATAAACCATTGGAAGACGCAATTGGTCAGGTTTTGGCGTAGGGGACGTTCCGAAACTTACTTCTACCTCAGCATCATTTGCAAGGGCCCGCACCGTACTGGATACGGCCCTTTTAAAATCTTCGAGGTTTTGTAAGTTGCTTTTACTCAACGTCTTAGCCTTAGCTTTCAGTTGATTGAAGAATATTTGCACCCATCACATCTTCACCAAAGCATCGTTGATAATATTCAGCAATGATTGGACGTTCTAATTCATCACATTTATTGAGAAAAGATAGACGGAACGAAAATGCGAGATCTTTGAATATTTCATAGTTCTCTGCCCATGTAAGCACTGTTCGTGGCGACATAACAGTGGATATATCACCATTGATGAAACCTTTTCGGCTAAGATCAGCAACTTGAACCATTTGTTTGATAATCTTTAGGTCGTCTTCGTTTTGCATCATTGGCATTTTTGCAGCTACGACATTTTCTTCATGATCATGCGGTAAATAATTCAATGTTGTAACAATGTTCCACCGGTCCATCTGTCCTTGGTTGATTTGTTGTGTACCATGATAAAGACCCGTGGTATCGCCAAGTCCAATTGTGTTTGTCGTTGCAAAAAGACGAAATGATTGATGTGGATGGATCACTTTGTTTTGATCTAGTAATGTTAGCTTACCCGCAACTTCAAGAACACGTTGAATTACAAACATAACATCAGGACGTCCAGCATCATATTCATCAAACACAAGTGCAGTAGGGCTTTGTAATGCCCAAGGAAGGATGCCTTCTTTAAATTCCGTAACTTGTACGCCATCTTTTAAGGTAATGGCGTCTTTACCGATCAAATCAATACGGCTGATATGACTATCAAGATTGACCCTCAAACACGGCCAATTTAATCGCGCAGCCACTTGTTCGATATGGGTTGACTTACCCGTACCATGATAACCTTGAACCATTACACG
>NZ_CBFIEP010000128.1:0-22962 GCF_965661635.1 Pseudemcibacter sp.
CCTTAACTTAGTTGTAACTTGAAAACGGTAGTGCCGGTTATCATAGATCGACTAAGGTCAAGCTATACCAAATAGAAACTGATTTAAAAAGGAGACTAGCAATGCTTAAACGTTATTTTGTGTCATTCAATTTTGCTGCGATTATTACTTTTGGTTTTTTCTATGCTATGTAATTATTAGTTTCTCAAGGAGAAGCAGAATTAAACAAGACTGATAAAGGAATTGTTATCAGATGCTCACCCGTAAGAGATCCGGTGGAAACAGTAAAAAGGGACAGGACAACCGAAAATCCTATTATTGAAGAAGTGCCAAAATTAGTAATTCCTCAACCTAGTGGAAGAGGCGCTAATCCACAATTACTAATTAGTGTAGCTAAAATTCCGATAGTGCCAAAAAAAACAGATATACAAATTTTACGATTATTGAAGGAGTTGAGCAACCGACCTTCCGTGTAGCTCGACAATATCCAACAAGGTATCTTGAAAACGGAACATAAGGATATGTAAGAGTAATGTTTACAGTGACAGCAAACGGCAATGTTAATGATGTAAAGGTTATAGTATCTAGTCACTCAGGGTTTGAAAGAAATGCGGTTAGAGCAGCTGAAAAGTTTAAATATAAGCCCAAGGTTGTCGATGGCATTGCGGTAGAAGTAAATGGTGTAACCAATTGAATAGAATTCAATCTCGAAAAATAAAATCATATAATTTTTAGAGGGCACTAAAAGCTCCCTTTGATCATATTAATCAAAAAGCTTTACAATCTTGATTGCTATAGAGAACTGCTTTATCTTGTTTGCTTATATAAATAGTTTTTATCATTATAAGATTATATCTTATCAGGAAATCATATGAATTTAGCAACGCATATTGTGCTTATATTAGGAAATATTATAATTTCTGTTTTTGCATCAATAGTAGCACTTAGCTCATATCCTGAAATGGGTTTATATATTTCATATGTCATTGGTGGTGGAGCTTTTCTTTTAGGCGCGCAAATTCATATTGTCTATGCAATCAAAGCCCGCAATGAAGATATAGAAGCGCGTTTACTAGCCCTTCACCAAGATAATCAGGTATATTTAGATGTGATTGAGCAAACAAAAGAAGAAACTTCGTTGCTCAAAGAACAAATTAAAGCCACTGATCATGGCAGTAATAAAGCAATAGTCAATGAAATGCGTTTGTTGCAAACGCTATTAAATCAGGTTGTTGAGAAATCGAGTAAATCATTTTCAAAAGTATTAAAAGAGCCGAATTCAGAATAAAACTCACACATCATAGAGCGTGAAGCGGATGAAATATTAAATATCATGCATTATGCGCTTGAAGATAATCGAATTGATTTATATCTTCAACCGATTGTATCTCTACCTGCACGCAAAGTAGTTCATTATGAAGCTTACTCAAGAGTAAGGGATGACCAAGGAGAGGTCATTTTTCCATCGCAATATATTAAACTAGCAGAAGATTCAGGTCTTGTGAGTACTCTTGATAATCTGTTGCTCTTTAGGTGCATACAAGTGATTAGACGTTTGGGTACACGCAAACCGAATATGCGCTTTTTCTGCAATATCTCTTCGGTTTCATTAAATGACAAAGACTTTTTCCCGCAATTTGTAGATTTCATGCTCGATAATCAAGAGCTTGCCGACAGATTGGTTTTTGAGTTTACGCAGCAAGACGTTCTTAGGCAACCAAATGAGATTTGGGGAAAGTTAGCGTCTCTTGGGAAAAAAGGATGCTGTTTTTCTATGGATAATGTTCATGTCTTAAAACATGATATTTCCGAATTAGCGGCAAGATATTTTCGTTATGTTAAAATTAGCTCTGATTTACTGCTTGGTGGAGATTTGGATATTGACAGGAATGATATTAAAGAAGCATATGCTCGCTTTGATATCGAATTGATAGCTGAAAAAATTGAAGCGGATAATAAGCTCGTTGAGATATTAGATTGCAGTATAGAGCGCGGGCAGGGATATCTTTTTGGTGAACCAGTATTGAGCAGTGATATAACAAGCAATCTTTAAATAAACCATTCTAAATATATTAAAGATTGCCAATTACTATATTATAAAAACTATGCGAACAGACTATCAATATCGTTCTGTGAAGTTTCTTCATTTTGATTGCTAGCGGGAATTTCCACTTCTGCATTAGCTGCTTTCTTTTCTTCCTGCTTACTTTCGACAACTTCGGGCGTTTCCGCTTCTTCCATATTATTTTCTGCTAAAAGATCGTCATTTTTGATTTCATCATCACTAGTTTCTAGGGCCATTTTCTTTAATGCAGGCCCTTCAGCCGGCGTTTCTTCAGAAATAGGTTCACTTGTTTCTGTTACATCGTCATTAAGTAATGAGTCTATCTCACCTTGATCAATGCCTTCTCCAGCTAATGCTGGGCCATTTAGTAGATCTTCGTCATTAGATTCACCATTTAATTCTCCGGTTTCCGGATCAATTATAGGTTTTGCTCCATTTGACGTAGAACTATCACTGGTAATGCCCAAAATAGAGATAAGTTTGTTAACACGGTCTTCAACATGATTTAAAGTTTTAACAACTTTGCTAATCCGCTGACCTGTGATGTCTTGAAATGAACAAGCTTCAAAGATTTTCATAACTTCGTCATTGATATGATTTTTATATTCATCAAAATCTTCAGTATCGAAACTCATTAAATCTTCGGCGGCTTGCATAATTGTGTCAGTTGCAGATTCAGTTGCTTCTACGATCGCATCAAGTTCCTGTCCAGCGCGAGGAATGCCCGCGCTATCATCATGATCGGGAGAGAGAGATGATATTTCAGCGCGAGCTTCTTCGATATAATCGGCTAAATCCTTGCATTCTTTATAAAGTGTCAGATCTATTGATTTAAAGTAACTTTCAAGCGACCGCATTAAAATTTCAGTTACAGCCGCCACATCAGGTTGTGCTATTGGCAGATGGTCGCCCGCTCGTAATCTATCTACAAGTGGCTCAATATGGTCTGGCAATAATCCTGATGACATTAAAATTCTCCAAGTACGCTAGTGAGCTTGGATTTAAGTGTCGCTGCATTAAAAGGTTTAACAATATAATTATTAACACCAGCTTTTTTGGCAGCAATTACGTTATCTGTTTTAGATTCTGCAGTTACCATAATGAAAGGAAGGGCCTTAAGCATATCATCAGAACGGACCTCTTTAAGGAGTTCGTACCCTGTCATAGGCTCCATGTTCCAGTCTGATATGACTAAATCGTAATTTTTAGAACGCAATTTATTTAGGGCTTCTGCGCCATCTGTTGCTTCATCAACATTGTGAAAGCCTAGTTGCTTAAGCAAATTACGAATAATTCTAAGCATTGTTTTATAATCATCTACTATTAAGATGGATAATGACATATCTACGGCCATTTTTTTCCCTGTCCTTATTTCTGTTTAACATTACTTAGCTGAGGTTATTTTCTCAGCGAATGTACATAATGTAGCCAGAGAGCCTAAAAAAAGAGTTAATAGAATGGAAAATGATGTAAATTTTATAAAAAGTAGATAAAATTTGTTCAAAAATACCCATAAAAATTACTGTAATAAATCACTTACATGGATTAGTGTGTAATTATATTTTTTCAATAATTGAAATGGCTAAAGTCCTACTACATGAAAATTATCAGACATCTTGATACTATTCCTGATGACGTCAGAGGATCTGTTGTTGTTCTTGGAAATTTTGATGGTTTCCATAAGGGCCACCAAAAAGTTATCGGCACGGCCGGAAGAATTGCGCATGAGATGGGTACCACACTTTCTGTGCTTAGTATGGAACCACACCCTCGATTATTTTTTAATCCTACCCAAAAAGAGTTTCGCCTAAATTCCTTCAAAACTAAAGCTCATCTTCTTGAAGAATTCGGTGTCGATCATTTCGTCGTTTTACTATTTGATAAAGAATTTGCATCTATGTCGGCGCAAGACTTTGTTATGGACTTGCTACTTAAAAAACTAGGAGTGCTTCATATCGTTGTGGGGTATGATTATTGCTTCGGTGCTGGTCGAGGGGGAGGGGTAAATGTTCTTGATTGGCTATCAAAACAAGAACAATTTGGTCTAACGGTTGTTAAAAAAGTGATGGATCAAGATCATACATATTCTTCAAGTAGTATTAGAACGATTATCGAATCCGGTGACGTGAGAAAAGCTGCTGAACGTTTAGGCCATTGGTGGCATATTGAAGGAGAAGTCAGGAAAGGTGATCAGCGCGGGCGTACTATTAATTTTCCCACAGCTAACATTTTTCTTGATGGATATATAGAGCCAAAATATGGTGTATATGCCGTAAGAGTAATTATTGAAGATGGTCCGCATCAAGGAACTTTGGATGCTATAGCGAATGTAGGTAGGCGCCCGACTTTTGATAAAGAAGACGTACTTTTAGAATGTCATATTTTTAATTTTTCACATGAAATTTATGAACAGTCTATTAAAGTAGAATTTGTTGATTTTATCAGAGAAGAAAAGAAGTTTGATGGATTAGAGGCCCTGAAAATTCAAATTGAAAAAGATTGCATAACGGCCAAAGAATTGCTTTCCAATTCAGAAAACCAACAATCCTATATTCCGGCACCAAAATTAGCCGATCACTTAAAGTAAAATAAGCTCGACATATAGGTGTTCTAATTGCTACATAGTGTAAAATTTTTATTTATATATATTAAGTGAAGACATGACCAAAGATTATCGCGATACCATATTCCTGCCTAAGACAGATTTCCCAATGAAAGGAAACCTGCCTAACCGTGAACCTCAGTGGCTAGAACGCTGGAACGATATTGGAATTTATGACCAAATTCGTGAACAGGCAAAAGGGCGTGAGAAATATATTCTTCATGACGGTCCTCCCTATGCTAACGGTAATATTCATATGGGTCATGCGATGAATAAAATTCTAAAGGATATCATCGTACGTACGCAACAGATGTCCGGTAAAGATGCGCCTTACGTCCCGGGTTGGGATTGTCATGGATTGCCGATCGAATGGATGATCGAAAAGAAATACAAAAACGCGGGCAAAAATAAAGATGAAGTTGATCCTGTAGAATTTCGAAAGGAATGTCGTGATTTTGCTTCAAAATGGGTAGGAGTTCAAAAGGAACAATTCCAAAGGCTTGGGATATTTGGTGATTGGGATAATCCATACTTAACCATGAAATATGAAAGTGAAGCACAAATTGTTCGCGAACTTTTAAAATTTTTGATGAACGGTGGTTTATATCGCGGTTCAAAGTCGATTATGTGGTCAGTTGTTGAGAAAACGGCTCTCGCAGAGGCTGAAATCGAATATATGGATCATACATCACATATGATTGATGTCGGTTTTAATGTTGTTAAGTCACCTGTTGAAGCGATTATAGGTTCGAAAATTGTCATTTGGACCACTACTCCGTGGACTATGCCTGGAAACCGCGGCATCGCTTATGGGAATGATTTTGATTATGTAGCAATTGAAGTCACAGAAGTGGCTGAAGAATCGCGTGTGAAAATTGGTGAAAAACTCGTTATCGCCAGAGCATTATTTGAAGAATTCTTTAAAAGAACAGGTATTACTGGATTTAAGGAATTCGCCGAATTTAAAGGAAATGAACTTGAAGGCACAATCTGCCACCATCCCTGGAATGGAAAAGGTTATGATTATGATGTACTTGTTGTCGAAGGTTTTCATGTAACTACCGATACTGGTACTGGCTTCGTTCACATCGCGCCTAGTCATGGCCAAGAAGACTATGAAGTTGGACAGCAGTTTGGTCTAGAAACGCCTTTCACTGTGGATGAAGGTGGCCTTTATTATGAAAATATTCCGATGTTTGCCGGCGAACATGTTTATAAGGTTCATGATCATGTATGTGAAGAACTAATGAATGTGGGCGCATTGTTAGCACGATCAAAACTCGTGCATAGCTATCCGCATAGTTGGCGTTCAAAAGCACCACTCATTTTCCGTAATACACCACAATGGTTTATTTCTATGGAAAACAATGACCTTCGTAAGAATGCTATGAAGGCAGTTGATAGTGTGCGCTGGGTTCCGGGTAATAGTAAAAATCGCATAAGTGCGATGGTTGAAGATCGTCCTGATTGGCTTATTTCTCGTCAACGTGCTTGGGGTGTGCCCATAACTGTTTTCGTTCATAAAGGAACAAATGAGCTTCTTAAAGATCAAGACGTTAATGAACGTATCGCTGCAGCGATAGAAAAATCTGGAGCGGACGCTTGGTATACAGAAGATGTTCAAGCAATTTTAGGTGATAAATATAACGCTAACGATTATGAGCAAGTAACAGACATTCTTGATGTATGGTTTGATAGTGGTTCAACGCATGCCTTTGTTATTGAAAAACGTGAAGACCTTGATCGTGGAGAAGGAAAGCGCAGTGCCGATCTGTATTTAGAGGGAACGGATCAACATCGCGGTTGGTTCCAATCTTCGCTACTCGAATCTTGTGGTACACGTGGTGACGCACCTTATGATCAGGTATTAACGCATGGATTTACCGTAGATAAAAACGGTAAAAAAATGTCTAAATCACTTGGAAATGGTGTTGACCCTCTTAAAATCATAAAACAATATGGTGCTGATATCTTGCGCCTTTGGGTTACATCGACAGATTATTTTAGCGAACATCGTATTGGTGATGAAATCATTAAAAACCAGGCTGAAGCATATCGCAAATTGCGAAATACAATGCGTTTCATGATTGGTAATCTTGCAGACTTTGACGAAGCAGAAATTCTTCCCTTTGATGAGTTGCCTGAATTAGAAAGATGGGTGCTTCATCGCCTGACTGAAGTTGAAGAAAAAGTGCGTAGCGGATTTGATGATTATAATTATCATCGCGTTTATAACGCGCTTTATAATTTCTGCGCGATTGATCTTTCAGCTTTTTATTTTGATATTCGTAAAGATGCGCTCTATTGCGATGCAAAAATGACAAACCGTCGTCGTGCAGCAAGAACCGTTCTGGATGAAGTGTTTAAAGCCGTGACAAAATGGTTTGCACCAATTTTAGCGTTTACTGCTGAGGAAATTTGGCAATCAAGATTTCCAAGTGAAAAGGACAGTGTGCATTTACAAACTTTTCATGACATAGCATCAAATTGGCGTGATGAAATCTTAGGCGTGAAATGGGAAAAAATAAGAACACTACGTAAAGTGGTCACAGGTGCTCTTGAGGTTGAACGTCGTGAAAAAAGAATTGGTTCTAGTCTGCAGGGTGCCGTTGATGTCTACGTAAAAGATGCTGATTATATTGCTGTAATGGATGGTATTGACCTGGCAGAAATAAGCATTACTTCATCAGCTAAATTGTTGCATGGTGAGGCACCAGATGGTGCCTTTACGATGGATGATACGGACGGTATTGCCGTAATCAGTACATTAGCAGAAGGCGGTAAATGTGAAAGATGTTGGCAAGTATTGCCAGAAGTTGGCACTATTGAAGGTCATGAAGATATCTGTAATCGCTGCGCAGACGCTGTTAAGGCCTTATAATTTATGATCCGTATTGGTGCCATATCAGCGCTTATCGCATTCTTACTCGATCGCGTAAGTAAATGGTGGTTCATAGATGTTTATGAATTACCTTTAAAAGGTACCGTCGAAATTTTGCCTATTTTTGATGTTGTAATGGTTTGGAATCGCGGTGTTAGTTTCGGTTTCCTATCAGCAAATGATGACTTAGGTCGTTGGACTTTAGTAGCCATGAACTTGGTGATCGTTGCGGTTCTTTTATATTGGTTAAAGTCGGCAAAAAATATAATGCTTTCGAGCGCAATAGGACTTGTTATTGGTGGCGCTTTTGGTAACATCTATGATCGGATAAAGTTTGGTGCTGTTGCTGATTTTTTCCAATTTCATTGGCAAGAGTGGTATTTTGCTGTTTTTAATGTAGCAGACAGTTTCATCTTTATTGGGGCTATGCTATTAATATTTAATTCTACATTTGGCAATGATGCTGATGATGATAAAGAAAAAGAGTAAGGTCGCTATTAATGAGAAATAATATACTGATTTTTGCAATAACAGTTATGACACTTGGACTTTTATCTGGTTGTAGTGGCAAAAGCTCACCGGATGAATTTCTAATTCTTAAAAACGCCCCTCTTTCAATGCCACCAGATTACCATCTAACGCCAGGTGGTCCGACTTCAGATATTGATGAAGTTGTCGATCCAAAGACAATCGCGCAAAGAGCACTTTTTGGTGTAGAACAGTGACACTCATCTAAAGTTACAAGGTGGGTGTACTTTTTAAAAAAGTTGAATTGGAGCTTACCACGTTGACCATTCGTCTGCTTTTAGAAAATACCATTAACCAAATTGCTGCTGGCGAGGTCATCGAGCGTCCTGCAAGTGCGGTAAAAGAGTTGGTGGAAAATTCAATTGACGCCGGTGCTAAGAATATAGATGTGGTCATGGTTGAAGGGGGGCGTAAGCTTATTCGTATAACTGATGATGGCCATGGAATGTCGCCCGATGAACTTGCTCTCGCTGTTGAGAGGCATGCGACTTCTAAGTTAAAAGAAGATGATCTTTCAGATATTAAAACTATGGGGTTTCGTGGTGAAGCCTTGCCTTCTATTGCATCAGTCAGTCGTTTTACGTTTAAAAGTCGTGCTGCTGGAAGTGATCAGGCTTGGAAAATAGAAATAGAAGGGGGTAAAAAAGGTGATGTTGAGCCAACAGCACTTGATTGCGGCTCTCAAGTCGAAGTGCGTGATTTATTTTATTCAACGCCGGCTCGATTAAAATTTCTAAAAACAGACCGAACAGAATTTTCACAAACACTTGATGTTATCAAACGCTTAAGTATGGCAAATCCTGATATTGCCTTTTCTTTATATGATAATGAAAGAAGAGCATTTCAGGTATCTGCAGCACAAGGAGAGTTACTTGACAGTCGTATACGCCGTCTTGGTGCGATCTTAGGCGCAGAATTTACTGAAAATGCTTTACCGATTAATGCAGAACGTGAATTAATGAAGTTAACAGGTTATGCCGGGCTGCCTACTTATAACCGTGGCAATGCGCAGCATCAGTATTTATTTGTCAATGGTCGTCCCGTTAAAGATAAACTTTTAAATGGTGCTGTCCGAGGTGCCTATATGGATTTTCTTGCTCGTAATCGGCATCCCGTTTTGGCCCTTTTCCTAGAGGTGCCAACCCATATGGTGGATGTGAATGTACATCCGGCCAAAGCAGAAGTTCGCTTTCGTGAAAGTGGTGTTGTACGTGGTTTAATTGTAGGTGCGCTTCGTCATGCATTATCAGAAGCAGGCCACCGAGCGTCGACCAGCGTATCAAATGCAGCACTTGGTTCTTTTACGCCTGAGGCAGGACGTTCTACCATGCCCTTTCATAGCGGAAGTGGACAGCAAAACTTTCAAATGCCACCAAGGCTGTCGGGTGAATTATCAGAAACGAGTAAATCATATTATGCCCCGTTAAGTGATAACCATTCTTCATTTACGCCGCCAATGGGTCGCAATGAAGAGCTAGAGCGTGAAACTTCTACTTCATTTGAAACACAACAGGATCTAACTCAGTTTCCTTTAGGGGCCGCTCGAGGTCAGCTCCATGAAACATATATCGTTTCGCAAACGGAGAATGGTATTATTATAGTTGATCAACACGCCGCACATGAACGACTTGTTTATGAACGTATGAAAAAACATATGACAGAAGGTCAGGTACCTAGGCAGGCACTATTATTGCCTGAAGTCGTAGAAATAGAAGAAGATGCTGTCGCACGATTGATGACGAGACAAGAAGAATTATCAAAGCTCGGCTTAATCTTTGACGCGTTTGGTGACGGTGCAATAGTTGTAAGAGAAGTACCTGCGCTTTTAGGGGATACGGATATTCATGGCTTAATTCGAGATCTGGCTGATGAATTAGCGGAATTAAATCAGGCACTTGCTTTAAAAGAAAAATTAGAAGAAGTGTGTAGTACAATGGCTTGTCACGGTAGTGTTCGTGCGGGAAGGCGCTTAGCAACTGCGGAAATGAACGCACTTTTACGTGAAATGGAAGCAACGCCCCATTCCGGGCAATGCAATCATGGTCGCCCGACGTATGTAGAACTAAAACTGGGTGATGTTGAGCGATTATTTGGTAGGCGTTAGATTGAGAATTCTAATATAGAGAAAGTAGCCTCACCCATCTTTCTCATTTTTATTTCTCTGAATTGATCGGGAATTTTTATGTCTTCATCAGATGCATATTCAATAACGGCTAATCCATCAGTACTAATTAAATTTTGATAAATAATGTTTTCCAAAGTCGGTAAGATAAGATTTTTTCGGTAAGGAGGGTCAATAAAAATTATACCATATTCGTGATCACGTTTTTGAATTTTTGTTCCGTCACTAGAAATAAAGGTGACATTATCAGGCTTACCTATCAAAGCACAATTATCTTTAATCAATTTCATTGATTTAAAGTTGTTATCGACAAATGTAACATGTTCGGCGTGGCGAGAGAGCGCTTCAATCCCTAGAGCGCCACTTCCTGCATATAAATCAAGAATTTTTGTTCCGTGAACGCCGCGCCCAGACCCGTGCTCTAACATATTAAAAAGTGTTTCCCGCATTCGGTCTGTTGTTGGTCTTATGTTATTATCAACTGGGGGGATTAATTTTTTGCCCCTGTATTTACCGCCAATAATTCTCATTTCTCAATTTTTTTACGCTGTTGTTTTTTACGCTTTGGCTTGGCATTTTTCTTTGGTTTGCTTTTTGCCCAACCCTTACCTTTTGTTTTTGGTTTTTCTTGCACTTGTATTTCGGGAATTTTTACATTTTGATCTTTAAAAAATTCTTTGCAATTAATAAGAAGTTCGTTTTTCGCAACTTCTTCGATGCTGCCGCGCTGCAAATTTTTTAGCTCAAATGGACCATATGATGTTCTTAGTAATCGTGTGACCGTCATACCGACATATTCAAGCAGTTTTCTAACTTCTCGGTTTTTACCTTCACGTATCTTAATGGTTAGCCATTGATTGACGCCTTCTTTACGTTCATCAAGTTCAATTTCGACTTTGCGGTAATTAACGCCTTCAATCGTCACGCCCTTGCTAATTTCTTCCAAGCGCTTATGGTGAAAACGTCCGTTTACCCTAACTCGGTAAGTGCGTACCCAGCCTGTTGATGGCAGTTCTAGCCATCTTGCGAGACCGCCATCATTAGTAAGAAGCAGAAGCCCTTCCGTGTTGAGATCCAGCCTCCCGACTGATATTACCCTAGGCATATTGGCTGGTAAAGCTTCGAATATTGTTGGTCGCCCTTCCGGATCAAAATAAGTGGTTAAGCGTCCAGTGGGTTTATGATAAATCCATAATTTTGCTGGTTCCGGCTCATCGACCTTTTGACCATCGACGGTTATTCCTTCAACCGATGTAATAAGTGTTGCGGGACTTTCAATAACTTGATCACCAATTTTGATCATGCGTGCTTCGATCATGCGTTCGACTGCACGCCTTGAGCCAACACCTGCTCGGGCTAGAACTTTAGCAATTCGCTCACCTTGCGGGCGGTTATCATTTTCATCATCTTCCATAATTCTGACACCATAGGGGAACTCTAGAAAAAAGCAATCTTTGCTTGACCTTTTTCCAATGCTATCTCAAGTTAATAATATGTCTTTATTTGATAATATGCATATGAGCCGCGCTCTTGAAGCCGCAAAGGAAGCTGCAGCAAGAGGAGAGGTGCCTGTTGGTGCGGTAATCGTACATGGACCAACCGATGAGGTATTATCAGTAGCATCAAACCGTGTATTGGAATTTAAAGATCCCACTGCGCATGCAGAACTATTAGCCATTAGAGAGGCGTGCAAGAAAATTAAAAGTGAACGGCTTGTTGATTGTGATCTTTACGTCACGTTAGAACCTTGTCCAATGTGTGCACAAGCGATATCATTTGCACGGATAAGGCGTCTTTATTATGCTGCCCCTGATGAAAAAGGCGGCGGTGTCGATCATGGTGCGATTGTATTTAATGCAAAAAGCTGTCATCATAAGCCAGAAATATATGGTGATATCATGGCTGCACCCGCAGTAAAAATATTAAAAGACTTTTTTAAGGAACGAAGATAGATGGAAGAAAATCCGATTTTGGATGTGGAAGTAAATCCAGCTTTGACCATGGATGAAATTCTGGCGCGCTTCAATGAAATATATGTTTCCGTCAAGGGATGGGCAGAAGTGAACTTATTCACTTATGAGAGCGTAATGCAATTAGGCGTTATAATTTCGCTCTATTTGATTTGCTCTTTTATATGCAGCCGCTTGAAACCATTCATGCATAAGGTACTGGAAAAAAGACCTTTTTACCAGAAAACAGAGCATTTCTGGATGGCATTATATTTACCAGTTCTGTGGTGGCTTTCAACTTTTGCTGCTTGGCAAATAACAGAAAGCTTAGGGTACCCTATAATATTGCTAAGGATGGCCAGCAGTTTAATTGCAGTATGGCTTGTGATCAGAGTCGTCAGTTTGATGATCGAGAGTGAATTTATATCTAAAATTATGCGCACTACGGTGTGGTTTCTTGCCATATTAAATATTTTTGGCCTTCTGACTCCTTTTATCGCTTTTTTAGACGAAACAAGTTTTACTATCGGCGGTAACACCCTAACACTTCTTGGCACTATTACGGGTATCATTAGTTCAATTGTCTTAATTTGGGCCGCCCTTTTCTTTTCAACATTTATAGAAAATAAGTTAAGAGACGCACCAAATGTAACGCCTTCGGCAAGGGTTTTACTCAGTAAAATATCACGTATCTTGCTTGTTGTTATGGCTTTTCTTTTCGCCATTTCTAGTATGGGCATTGACTTAACGGCCTTAGCGGTCTTTGGGGGCGCGATCGGTGTTGGACTTGGTTTCGGTCTTCAAAAGGTAGTCTCCAACTTTATCAGTGGTGTCATCCTGCTGTTAGACAAATCGATAAAACCTGGTGATGTGATTGAAATATCCGACACATATGGAAAAATTAATAAGCTTGCGGCACGTTATACCTCGGTTATCTCACGCGATGGTCGCGAACATTTAGTTCCTAACGAAGATATTATCACGCAACCCGTGATAAACTGGACTTTTTCAAATAATAGTGTAAGGCGACATTTACCTGTTAATGTGTCTTATAACTCGGATTTGGAAAAAGCGATGGATTTGATGCTGCGGGCAGCGAATGAAACATCGCGTGTTATTAAAAATCCTGAACCAAGGGTTTTAATTAAAAGTTTCGGTGATAATGGCGTTGATTTAGAATTGCGTATGTGGATAAGGGATAGTGAAAATGGCGTTTCTAATATTGCTAGTGATGTATATCTTTTGATTTGGAATAAATTTAACGAGGAAGGGATAGAGTTTCCGTACCCTCAACGTGATATTCATATTGTATCGATGCCTGAGAAAAATAACATTTTAAGTGAATAGCTTATTTTTTTTCTTTTAAAACTGTTTTTAAGAAGGTCATAAAAGTGGAGAAATTATGCTCAACTTCTTCCATGTGCTCTTTTAAATGGTCTATTTCTGCATGACGTTTTTCAAGGTTACGTTTTTCTAATTCATCTTCTAACTCTGTAATCGTTTCCCTAGTTTCTTTAATTAATTTATTAAGCTTTTTATTAGATATAGATTCGAAATTATCATTTAACATGTTATTCACCGATTAAAGTTGATTAGTTATGAATATAAGTAGCCCGGGTAAAATGAAAAACACTCCCACAATATAAAGCAGAGCTATCATTTTATTTTCACTAGCGGTGCGCGCCAACCATACTGCTCCGCGAATAGGTATTATTCTTAGGTTTTTTACTCCATAAATCAGCAATACGGCACTCGTGTTATAGATCAAATGAACCAGTGCAATTTGCAAGGCAAAAACGGCTGTCTCACCGGAGATCGCCGTCGCGGCAAGAAGTGCTGTGATCGTCGTGCCAATGTTGGCCCCTAGTGTAAATGGATATATCTGCTTCAATCGAAACACACCCGTTCCCGCCAATGGAACCATTAAGCTCGTGGTTGTAGAAGAGGATTGAACAAGAACGGTTATAACCGCACCTGAAAAAATTCCGGTAACAGGCCCCTTACCAATTGCGTTGTGCATGATGACTTTCGCACGGCCTACCATTAACTTCTTTAATAGCTTTCCAATGACCGTAATCGCGAGAAATATAATTCCAATGCCAAATACAATCAGCAGGTAATAGGCTATATTTTCAGAGATAGCGTTTGAAATGTTGGTAAATAAATCAATGACCGGTTTGGTTGCGGGCTTAATAAAGTTAAGTCCTTTAACACTCATATTTTCGCCACCGACGAACATTTCAGCAAAATAACCACCGACTTTAGAAAGTGGATGGAAAAATATTTCTATCGGCAAAAATATAGCTACAGCCATCACATTGAAAAAATCATGAACGGTTGCAGAGGCAAAAGCACGTCTGAATTCTTTTTTCTTTCTGACGTGACCCAAGCTTACAATCGTGTTGGTTATTGTCGTTCCGATATTAGCCCCCATAATCATAGGAACCGCCGTCTCAACGGGAAGCCCGCCTGCTACAAGTCCAACAATAATCGACGTAACCGTTGAAGATGACTGTATCATCGCCGTCGCCAGAATACCGATAATAAGGCCCGTGAAAGGATTGGTAGCAAACTGGAATAAATCGCTCGCTTGACCTTTGGTGGCCCCTTTAAAACCGGCCCCAATCATGCCAACAGAACTGATTAATAAATAAACCAAAACGGCAATAGTTAGCCATTGAATAACCGTTTTGAAAGTATGGTTTTTATCCGTCACATTTTCGGGTGCATTAGTCATTTTAAAGCCCAGAGTTTAAGCCGAGTGGGGTTCACAATAATTGTATATTTAAAGTTATGATACAAATGTGATGTCGTATTGAAATCAAATAAATATTAAACTTTTGTGACAGTTTTCAATAAGATTATTTTTGTTCCCGCTCTATCGCACGCCAACCTATATCTCTACGGCAGAAACCATAGGGCCAATCAATTTTATCAAGCGCATCATAAGCTGTCTTTTTTGCGTCAGTCACAGAATTATCTAGTGCGGTTACATTAAGAACACGCCCCCCTGTAGCGAGTATTTGTTCTCCGTCCTTTTTAGTCCCTGCATGGAAAATAACAACTTTATCTGATGATTCGGCTTCAACGAGGTTCTTGATCACAGTATTTTTCTCATATGATCCGGGATAACCATTTGCGGCCATTACAACATTCATGGCCGATTGCTGCTTCCATTTTATGTCAATTTGATCAAGCGTTCCATCAGAACAAGCCATAAGGGCAGGTACAATATCACTATCAAGACGCATCATAAGTGTTTGGCATTCAGGATCACCAAAGCGGACATTATATTCTATCAGTTCCGGCCCTTTATCGGTGATCATTAAACCGGCAAAAAACACTCCCTTAAATGGTGCTCCCTCTGCGCTCATACCTTTAACGGTTGGCATGATAATTTCATCAATAGTTCGCTTGATCATATTATCGTCCATCATTGGCGCAGGGGAGTAGGCGCCCATACCGCCCGTATTAGGTCCGGTATCTCCTTCACCTACTCTTTTATGATCTTGTGCTGTGCCAAAGGGAAGAATATTTTCTCCGTCACAAAGTACAAAGAAGCTTGCTTCTTCACCTGATAAAAATTCTTCAACAACAAGTTCGGCGCCAGCTTCGCCAAATTGACCACCCAAAATATCATCAATGGCATCAAATGCTTCGTCCATGGTTTCAGCGATAATTACCCCTTTACCAGCAGCTAAGCCGTCGGCTTTAATTACCACTGGAATATTCTGCTTTGCGGTAAACTCTTTTGCAGAAGCGGAATCGTTAAATCGGCCATATGCGGCTGTTGGAATATTGTATTTGGCACAAAGATCTTTTGTGAAACCTTTTGATCCTTCCAAAACAGATGCGGCAGCACTCGGGCCAAATGTTTTGATGCCTTCCGATGTTAAGCGGTCTGATAATCCTCTAACGAGCGGCGCTTCAGGACCGATTACTACAAATTCAATATTTTTTTCCCGGCAAAATGAAATAACTTCATCATGATTATTGTCATTTAAAGGAACGCACGTTGCGATGTCGCCCATGCCCCCATTGCCGGGAGCAACATATAGGTCATCACAAAGAGGAGACTGCGTAATTTTCCATGTTAATGAATGTTCGCGACCCCCAGAGCCAATAACCAAAATATTCATGCGCTATTTCCTTTTTAATTTGTTTTCTCTCTTGTATCATAGCGCGAATAAGAAGCAAGATGACAAACCCTGAAAAAATGTAAAATAAAAATAAATGACAGATTATCCTTATACTTCAAATAATTCCCCGACGAATGCGCATGAGTACTCAGTGACTGAGGTCAGCCTAGCACTGAAAAGAACCGTCGAAGATCAATTCGGGTATGTGAGAATCAGGGGAGAAATATCAGGATGTAAGCGTGCGGCGAGTGGTCATGTCTATTTAGCCTTAAAAGATGATAAGTCGGTTCTAGATGGAGTTATGTGGAAGGGTGTTGCTGGTAAATTAAATTTTCGCCCTGAAGATGGCCTAGAGGTTTTAGTAGCAGGAAAGCTTACCACCTATCCCGGGCGTTCAAAATATCAAATCGTAATCGATAAAATGGAAGTCGCCGGTGAAGGGGCGCTAATGGCACTTCTTGAAAAGCGTAAAAAAGAAATGGCTGCCGAAGGTTTGTTCGACCCTTCGCGAAAATTACTTATTCCCTATTTACCCAAAGTGATCGGTGTCGTGACGTCGCCAACGGGTTCAGTCATTAGAGATATTTTACACCGTCTTGCGGACCGTTTTCCAAGACATGTATTGGTATGGCCGGTCTTGGTTCAGGGCGAAGGAGCATCAAAACAAATTGCAGAAGCAATTGATGGTTTTAATGTGCTTGAAGAAGGGGGCGATATACCGCGACCAGATACATTAATTGTTGCGCGCGGCGGAGGTAGCCTTGAAGACCTATGGTGTTTTAATGAAGAAGACGTTATTCGAGCCGTCTCTCGTTCAAAAATACCGTTGATTTCAGCGGTTGGCCATGAAACGGATACGACACTTATTGATTTTGTGTCTGATTTTCGCTCACCAACGCCAACCGCTGCAGCAGAAAAGGCAGTGCCTGTTCGTGATGATTTGATTTATACTGTTCGTGATCTTGTAACTCGTCATGAAAAAGCCACAAGGCGTCTTATAAATGAACTTAAAGAACGCGTTGAAGGATTAGGTCGGGGCTTACCTAAACCCGCCGAACTTTTGGCGCTTTCTTCTCAACGCTTCGATGAATTAAGCGAACGTTTGCCGCGCGCATTAAAAGTCGGTGTAGAACGACATGCCGTTCGTTTAGAGGGCTTAAGCCGTTCGTTACGCCATGAAAGCATATTGGCTGAGGTTAGAAGGTCGAATGATCAACTTGATATTTTAAGTGATAGGATGACAAGAGCGATAGATACAAAATTAACGAAGACGCATGCTGAGTTTGATAGTCCGGCAAGGTTACTTGAAAGTTTAAGTTATCATAAGGTTCTTGAGCGTGGCTTCGCTGTTATTCGCGATGATAAAGGTAAGGCGATTAGTGACGGACAAAAAATTGCCAATGGGGCGACTTTAGGAATTGAATTGCGAGATGGCATTATTGATGCCGTTAGGACAAGGAAACCTAAACTGAAGCAAAAGAAGAAGCAGGATAAACCTGAGCAAGGCACGTTGTTATGAAAGTTTTAAGCGCAATATTATTTTTTATATTATCAATTCAGATTTCCTTCGCAGAAAACGATCTAGGCATTCCTGAACCACTGAAGCAAGGAGGTTTTTATGTCGGAAAAATAGCTATAGGGGATAAAGTCACGTTTCATGGTAAAAGAGTAAAAGTTTCTGAAGACGGATTTTTTGTATTTGGCCTTGGGCCTAAGTATAAATCGCAGGCCAATATTCGCGTTGATCATAAAGCTGGTGGTCATACAATGTATCATTTACCTGTTAAACCACACGATTATGATGTTGAGCAAATAAAGGGTTTACCACCAAAATATGTTACCCCACCAAAAGAAGTTCTTGAGCGTATTCGAACGGATGCTGCGGAAGTACGAAAGATTCGTACATTAGATAGTGATCTTCAAAACTTTCGTGAGGAAATGATTTGGCCCGTGGAGGGTAGAATTAGTGGTCGATTTGGTAATCACCGCGTCTATAATGGAAAACCTGGAAGTATGCATACTGGACTTGATATTGCGCCGGGGCAGGGTGCCTTAATTGTGGCACCATTAGGTGGTAAAGTGACGCTCGTTAGTGATCAATATTTAACGGGTAATACAATGGTCATAGATCATGGCCATGGAATTAGTAGCGTATATGCCCATATGGAAAACACTATTGCTAAAGAAGGGCAAATTGTGAAACAAGGTGATCCAATTGGTACAGTAGGAATGACGGGTCGAGCCACCGGGCCACATCTACATTGGGGTATGAATTGGTACGGCGAGAGGTTGAATGCCGGTATCGCGCTAGGGATTGAATAAAAGGTAATAAAATGAATATTAGAAATATTATTGCGGTTTTTTTAAGCTTGTTTCTTTGCGCGCAAATTTCAAATGCGCAGTCAAATATCTTTAAAGGTGATTTCGAGGCAAATGCGAAATTAATTAGCGATTATCGTTTTCGTGGTGTTTCCAGAACAAGTAATGATTTTGCCGTACAGGGTGGTGTTGATTTTTATTCTGATACAGGTCTCTATACAGGCGTTTGGGCATCAAATGTTGATGGATTTAATGGCGCTGACGCAGAAGCAAATCTTTATCTTGGATATAGTGGTGAAGCCAAGGGATTTATTTATGATTTTGGTGCAACAGCCTATCTTTTCCCTGGCGGAAGTAACGTAAACCATATTGAAACATACGGTTCAATTGGTATAGACTTTGGATTACTAACAAGCTCTGTGGGGCTTGCGTATATGCCTAACCAAGGTAATTTGGGCGATAATGATAATATTTATCTTTATAATGATACAAAGTTTTACGTACCTGATACGCCTTTTAGTATTGATCTGCATCTTGGCTTCGAAGATGGTGCAATTGGCGGCAGCAAAAAAGTTGATTGGAAAATTGGGACAAGTGTCAGTTTTGAAAATTTCGAACTTGGTATAGCCTATGTTGATACAAATAAAAATAATCTAGGCCAAAGATCAGATAGTGGTGTTCTATTTAGTGTAGCAGCGTATTTCTAGATTTATTTAAAAATAGAAATACAAAAGACGTATAGTTAGATGGATATTAAAAACAATTCTTCACAATTAAAAGTCAGTTTATCGCAATCCATTTTGTCTATTCAGCTGAATCGCCCAGATAAAATGAATTCATTTACTTTTGAAATGTATCGTTCGCTTGCCGAAATAATTAAAGAAGCCGATAAATAAGATGACGTTAGAGTGTTTTTGCTTTCTGGAAGCGGTGGAAATTTCTCTGCGGGAAACGATATTAAAGATTTTGTCACCGTAGTAGAAGAAAAGGGAATGTCACGTGATCATGATGCGCCCACATTTATTGATGTGATGCGCAATTTCTCAAAACCTGTTATTGCTGCTGTTGATGGGTTTGCGGTTGGAATTGGGGTGACATTATTATTATATTGTGATTTGGTCTATGCTAGCAAAGATGCCAAATTTCGCATACCTTTTACGCAACTTGGATTATGTTCAGAAGCTGCGGCCAGTTATATCTTGCCAAAAATGATGGGCCGCGCACGTGCGGCGGAATGGTTATTGTTGGGAGAGGTTGTTAGTGCCGATCATGCTTTAAAAGATGGAATTTTAACTCAAATAGTTGAAAAGCCCGTTGATATTGCATTAGAAAAAGCGAAAATATTAAGTGGATTATCACCAATGGCGATAAAAGAAACGAAGCGTTTAATGACGTTTAATAATGAAATTCTTAAACACACTTTCGATGATGAAATGAAGGTATTTTCACAATGCCTTGAAAGTGTAGAGGCGCTCCAAGCATTTGAAAAGTTTCTTAAAAAATAAATTTTTTGAACTAACTTCCAGCAAGCATCATTTTTTCTATACGAATGGTTGGGGCATCGGTGCCGTATTTGATCTCTAAATCATCGGCTGGTGTCATTTGCATATACATTTCTTTTAAGTTGCCGGCGATGGTTATTTCATTAACAGGATGGGTTAAAATACCGTCCTTTATCCAGAAACCACTTGCACCTCGGCTGTAATCACCGGTGATGCCGTTCACTGAACTACCAATTAGTTCTGTTACATAAAATCCGTCTTTAATATCACTGAGCAAGTCTTTTGGACTGATTGCGCCAGCTTCCATAAATAAGTTTGTCGTTGATGGCGACGGCGGACTTGATGTTCCTCGGCTAGCACGACCGTTTGAGATAAGTTCAAGCTGACGCGCGCTTGTGCTGTCTAAAACCCAGTTTTGCAAGTATCCCTCTTTTACGATTGCGAGCGGTGCGTTTTTTACACCTTCGCCGTCAAAGGGGCGTGATGATGGCCCACGTAAAATGTGCGGATTATCAGTAATGTTAATATTTTCAGGAAAAATCTTTTTTTCCATCATATCAAGCAAGAAGCTTGTACCGCGCGCGATCGCACTTCCATTAATTGCACCAGCGAGATGCCCTACAAGAGTTCTTGAAACACGCGGATCAAAAACAACAGGAATTTCACAACTTTCTGCTTTTTGTGGGTTTAGTTTTTTTAATGTTCGCTCCGCAGCTTCGCGAGCGATTTTATAAGGACTTTCTAAATCTTCAAAATGGCGGCGGGATGTCCACGCATAATCCCTTTCCATTTTAGTACCTTCGCCAGCAATAACTGAAATACTACAGCCATAATTGCTTGATTGGTAATGACCCAAAAAACCATCCGTATTGGAAAGCATAATTTCAGCTTTACTAATGCTTGCACTTGCCCCTTCGGAATTGGTAATTCCATCAGTCTCTAATGCATGGGCTTCTGCTTCGGCAGCCATATCTTGTAATTCTTGGTCGCTTAATGCTCGGTCATCACATAAATCTAATTCCAGAAGATCACCGAAAGCAAGAAGTTCACGACTAGCCAACCCTGAATATGGGTCCTCTGGGGTGTTCTTAGCCATATCAAGGGCGCGTTCTACAAGTTGATCCAATGTTTTTTCTGACATATCACTTGAAGAAACGATCGCTTGATTTTTACCGATAATAACGCGAAGACCAAGGTCAGAATTTTCAGAACGTTCAACATCTTCTAGTTTTCCCAAACGCCAGGAAACGGCATTTGATTTCCCAGTGAAAAATACGGCATCCGCTTGATCAGCACCGGCTTTTTTCGCTTTTGTGACCAGATCGCTTAAGCTCTCAGGAGACATTGAATTATTATCGCTCATTATTTTTTCACTTTATGTTTAATTTTGACCATTTTTCATCAACAGTTTTGATAATGTCATCATCCATTTCTATCATCTCACCCCATTCACGGTTGGTTTCACCTTCCATTTTATTGGTGGCATCTAAACCGATTTTTCCACCAAGCCCCGAAACGGGTGAGGCAAAATCAAGATAATCTATGGGGGTGTTCTCAGTTAAGGTGACATCGCGAACAGGATCCATGCGGGTCGACATTGCCCAGATTACTTCCTTCCAGTCGCGTGCATCGATATCATCGTCGACCACAATGACAAATTTTGTATATATAAATTGTCTTAAAAACGACCATACACCCATCATCACACGCTTGGCATGTCCTGCGTATGCTTTTTTCATCGATACAACGGCAACCCGGTAAGAGCAGCCCTCTGGCGGTAACCAGAAATCGACAATTTCTGGGAACTGTTGCTGCAATAATGGTATAAAAACCTCGTTCAGTGCTTCACCTAGGATGGCGGGCTCATCCGGTGGCTTGCCTGTATAGGTAGATAAATAAATGGGGTCTTTGCGTCTTGTAACGGCCGTTGCCGTAAAGACGGGAAATTTCTCAACGCTGTTATAATAGCCAGTGTGATCTCCAAATGGGCCTTCGTCCTGATAATCATCCAGTGAAACATGACCTTCAATAACGATTTCCGCAGTTGCAGGAACTTTAAGCGGAACTGTTTTACAATCAACGAGCTCAGTTTTCTTACCGCGCAATAGTCCTGCAAACTGATATTCACTTAATGTATCTGGAACAGGTGTAACAGCACCTAATATTGTTGCGGGATCAGCACCAAGCACAATTGCTACTGGTAAAGGTTCCGATTTTTCATTTTTCCATCGGCGGTGATGTTGTGCTCCGCCACGATGCTTAAGCCAGCGCATCAATGTTTGCTTCTTATTTAAATACTGCATCCGGTAAATGCCGAGGTTAAAATCATCCTCGCGTAATTTACCAGGCCCTTTTGATACAACCAGTGGCCATGTAATGAGCGGCCCCGCATCATTTGGCCAGCACTTCTGAATAGGAAGTTCAGAAAGATCGATATCGTCGCCCATCATAACAACCTCATGCACTGGGGCATTTTTGACTGTTTTAGGACGCATCGTCATCGCTTTTTTTAGCATCGGAAGTTTGTCCAAGGCATCTTTAAAGCCGTTTGGTGGCTCTGGTTGCCTTAACTCTGCTAATGTGTGGCCGATATTGCGTAAATCTTCTGGCTTCGCGTCTATCCCTAAAGCAACACGCTCAACGGTTCCAAATAGATTGGCAAGCACAGGCATTGTCGCCTTGCTACCGTCGCATTTAATTGCATTTTCAAAAAGCAGAGCTGGACCGCCGTCATTTAAAACGCGACAACCAATTTCTGTCATTTCAAGGTCAGTTGAAACGGGTTCAGAAATACGAACCAGTTTCCCATTTTTCTCAAGATAGGAGATGAAATCTCTTAGTGATGAATATGCCATGACTTCTTATAAGAGATAACA